>CAIYOV010000347.1 GCA_903927935.1 uncultured Bacteroidota bacterium
ATCCAAATGGTTACCGAAGTTGGTAATCGCCAAAGGGTCAACCGTTACCCTGGTGTTTCCCGGTGGAGTGGTGAGTTTGTTTTTAAAACTGAGGGCATCGAGCATAAACTGAGGAATGCTCGGGCTGAACTTAAAAATGGCTACAACATGTTTTTTCTTTCCCATGGCTTTTAAATTTTAAGGTTATTAAATAGTGGGAGTAAAAGTAGAGGGTGTGTTTATGAACCGGTAAATAGGTTGGTTATAAATTAGAACTAAACCGGTTATAAATTATAACCGAATAAAACGGAGGTGTTCAGACAAAAGATTTTGAGCCAGAACTGCGGAATTTGATTGGTGCAACAGCATAAATTTTTTGGGGCTCAGGCTTCCTTTTTTCAATTTTATTTCTAAATTTTACAATCCGGCAGGTTATATTATAACCTGTGTCAGTTATAAAACTCAGCTACATATTTTTAAAAACCACTTAAATTATGAGCTATGCAGGCTAACGAAAACATCCGCAGGCTGAGAAATGAAAAAGGGCACAAGCAGCAATACATGGCTGCCGAATTAAAAATAAGCCAGCCGGCCTATTCAAAAATAGAGTGCAGAAAAACGAAGGTGTCGGCCAAAACAGGCACCCGTATTGCCAAAATATTACAGGTGCCTGTAAGCAAAATTTATAACCCGGTCGATAACCCCGAAAACAAACCTGCCATAGATGCTAAGGTGATAGAACTTTACGAAAAACTTATTGAGGCCGATGAAAAAGTAATTGCGCTGCAGGAAATTTTACTGAAGGAAGGAAAGAAGAAGGAATGAAATGCTCTGCACTTGCAATAATGCAGGCAATTCAACCCGCTTTATGGGAGGCTTTTTTTGTTAAAAAGAAAGTTATTTTTAATTAACAAAACACGACAAATGCAAAAAAAACTACCCTTTTTGCTTCTGCTGCTAAGTGCATGCACAAGCTACCTTACCGCACAAACTATTCAAACCACCTTTTTAACCCAGTCCTTTCAGGGCACCGGTTTGCCTCCGGGTTGGTCGCAAACCACACAATCCTCTGATGGAGGCTGGAAGTTTGGAAATAACCTGCAATTGCAAAGTACCAATTTTCAAATACCGGCACATACCAAATTTGCCTGCACCAACGATGATGCCTGCAACTGCAATAAAATCAGCGACCGGTTAATTACCGATACCCTGCATCTGGCAGCTGCCACAGCCGTGGTGCTTAAATTCGATTACTATTTTTTAAACTTTATGTATGACGATACCACCGAGCAAGCCTCGGTAGAAGTTTCGACCGATGGCGGTATCAACTGGCAGTTGGCCGATACATTAATTAACTCCGGTGCCGGTTGGAGAACAACTTACATGGACCTGACTGCCCTGGCTGCCGGGCATGCCAGCGTGCTGGTTTCGTTTAAATACAGCGATAAGGGAATATATGGCGATGGGCTTGCTATCGATAACGTAAGCCTTTACCAACCGGTGGCTATCGATGCTGCGTTTACCGCTATTACACCGGTGGCTTACAGCAGCAACAGTTACGGACTTACAGGCAGCAACGTAACATTGGGAGGCACCATTACCAATCTGGGTGCCACGGCTATTAGCACCTGCACCATTAAATGGAGCGATGGCACTACCATTTACCCTTATACTTTTAATACGTCTATTCCGCGCCTGGGTACAGCATCTTTTACCCATAACCAGCATTTTAACGTAGCGGCAACAGGCGGCCACCCCGTTAAAATGTGGGTGGAACTGGCCAACGATACGCTCCATGCCAACGATACACTGAATACCGTCATTACCGGTGCCACTTTCAGACCGGTGCATAAAACCACCATCGAAGACCAAACGGTTTGCTCCTCGGGTTTTGGTATTTACAGCCCGCGCGGTATTGTGCGCAAAGAGGAGTTTCTTCTGGCCAACACCCCTAACTATACCGAAATTATTACCGTGCACTGGAAAGGGTATAACCCACCTTTCGACCCGCTCTACGACAGCGTATCTGTTTATGCTTTGGCCGAGCAAACAGTTTTTGGAACCATTGGCTGGCCCGAAATACATGTTGACCGTAAAGAACATGGAGACGTAGATTGGTATGACAGTTTGTTTGCCAAACACAATTCAGATTTCGGTATGGCCGACCTTACACCTGACGTTTCGTACGATTCTATTACCAGAGAAGTAACGGTTAATACCGTTGTACGCTTTGCGGTAGATGTAAATCCGTCCTTAGCCAGTTACAATCTGGCTTTGGTATTAACCGAAGATAGCGTGCATAACACCGATACTCTTTACTCCCAACGCAATGCTTACGCTAATAATGCCATGGGTCCTATGGCCGGTGGAGGAATTGATTTTGCTGCTGAGCCCAATCCGGTTTCTGCATCAAAAATGTATTACATGAATGTAGCGCGTAAGTTGGTGGGGCCTTTCAAAGGTATAGACGGCAGTTTACCGGCAACCCTTTCGGCAGGTAGTACCTGGACGTATACTTTCCCTTCATACACCGTTCCTGTGCAATATAATGCCGCCAAAATGCGTGCTATTGTATTGCTGGTAGATACCATTACCCATCAGGTGCGTAATTCAAACGGAGCACCCCTTATAGCTACCGCCACCGGTATCAGTAATCTGAACCGTGAAGACCAAATGCTGAAGATATTTCCTAATCCTTTCAGCACTCAGGCCAATGTGTTGTTTAAGTTAGATAAGCCCGAAGAAGTTTCGATGCGCTTAACCAACCTGTTAGGCGAAACCATTGCTGAACACAACTCGTTGATGCCGGCAGGAGAACAAACCATCACTATTAATGGCAAAAACCTTTCAGTAGGTATGTATCTGGTAACACTTAAAGCCGGTAATACTTCGGTAACTAAACGAGTAGTAATAAACCGGTAATTCCAACGGGGCTATGGCATACCGGTGCATAGCAAGTAATCAAAAGAGCCTCCCGATTTTTAGGGAGGCTCTTTTGGTTTTATTATAACGCTGTCTGTATTTTCATTTAAATGTTATTTTCAGATACACAAAGAACGGATACCCAAAAAATTCTGTATTGCTACTGCCCATGAAAAGACTTGTCTTAACCTGCCTGTTATTTGCCTGCATTACAAACATCCGCGCACAGGATGCTGAAGTAGATTCGTTGCTGAAAGTTCTAAAAACGGCACCGGACGATACAAACAGGCTAAAACTGCTGTCAGACATCAGCGACATTGCCCCCGATGGCGAGTGGCAGAAATACAGCGAACAAATGCGAGTGCTGGCTGAACAATTTATGAAGAACACCGATGCCTCTATACAAAGGGCAGGTAAAAAATATTACTCAATCAGCTTAAACAACAGCGGCTTTGGCTATTTCGAGAAAGGCGATTTTAAGAATGCGCTTGATTTATACAGTCGCAGCATGAAATTATCGAAGGAGGTAGGAGACTATGAAAATGTTGCCTTGGAACTAAGTAATATAGGCGCTACTTACGACCGGCAAGGCGAAGCCGCGAAAGCAATTGAAATTTATGAGGAGGCGCTTAAAATTGAGCTCAAAGAAAGTAAACCTGCAAACGTAAGCGGAACACTGCTCAACATAGGTTCGCTGTATAATTCAAAAGGTATAACAGATAGTGCTCTTGTTTACTATCAGCGTGCGTTAAGCATTGTGCAAAAAAACAATATAAAAAACCATACTGTCACAATCTTATACTACAATCTGGGAGTTAGTTTCGAAACTCAGGGCAATCTTTCACGAGCTTCCGAATACTATACTACAGGCTTAAAAATTTCAGAGCTCATTGGTGATAAAAGCGGCAAAGCGGGGAATATGAAAGGTCTGGCAAGTGTTTATTTTAAACAGGGAGATGCAGCCAACGCAATGGCTTTAGCAAAACCGGCACTTGCGATTGCCGTGGAAACGGAAAATCTGAGAGATATTCAGCGAACATCTGAATTGCTAAAACGGATTCATCAAAAGCAGGGCAATTTTAAAGAGGCTTTTGATATGTATGTCTTAGAAACTTCTACCCGCGATTCGCTTGCGCGGAAAGAAAACGAAAAAGCAGTGCTACGGAATCAGTTTCAATACGATTACGATTTAAAAGAAGCCACCGCCAAAGCCGAGCAGGAAAAGAAAGACGGTATTGCCAGCTCAGAATTAAGACGGCAGAAAGTTCAGAAGATGGCTTTTCTGGGTGGCTTTGGGGTAATGGTTTTATTTGCCGGGGTATTCTTCCGGCAGCGCAATAAAATTGGCAGAGAGAAAAAGCGAAGTGAAGATTTACTCCTCAACATTCTTCCCGAAGAAGTAGCTGAAGAGCTAAAACACAAAGGAACAGCGGCAGCAAAACACTTCGATAACGTAACCGTTTTCTTCTCCGATTTTAAATCATTCACTACCATTAGCGAAAAGCTTTCACCCCAGCAATTGGTTGATGAACTACACGAATGTTTTTCTGCTTTCGATAATATTATGCACAAATACAACATCGAAAAAATAAAGACCGTAGGCGATGCTTACCTGGCGGTGAGTGGTTTGCCTCTTGCCAACCCGAATCATGCAGAAGATGTAGTAAAAGCCGCACTGGAAATTCAGCATTTTATGGCTGAAAGAAAAAAGCAAAACGCAAACCGGGAAGGTCTGTATGATATACGCGTTGGAATTAATTCGGGAAGTGTAGTAGCCGGAATTGTAGGTGTAAAAAAGTTCGCCTACGACATTTGGGGCGACACCGTAAACACAGCCGCACGAATGGAACAAAACAGCGAAGCAGGTAAAATCAATATTTCAGAAACTACTTACAGTGTAGTGAAAGATAAATTCACCTGCCTATACCGCGGAGAGATAGAAGCCAAGAATAAAGGCAAGCTGAAGATGTATTTTGTGAGCTAATCAGAAACTCGAAAGCTCTGCCAAAGGAGCTTTTTTATACTTATTCTCCCCATTAAACGCGCCTAAAAAATATCCTTACAAGATAAAGCCGATTCATACATTCGTATGCACAATAAAATACGCACTACTATGAAACCGAAGATTTACCTCCTGACGGTAGTTTTCATTACTACGCTCTTATTTTCGTCAACACTTAACGCCCAGCATTGTGCGCAGGCATCTGGTCCGAGTGTTTGTACCCCGTTGGCAGGTATTACACAAATGGGCTTTTTCCCTCCCGATACTGCTTTGCCATGTGCCACAGACGGTTCTCCTTACGATACCGTGGTTAATTTTCACACTCCACCCAGTGCGCAGGGCTATACGCTCATTTCTATGAAAATTCTTAACATCCTCAATTTGCCTTGCGGATTATGCTGGAGAAGTAATTCTACTACCAACACTATTAACGGAAATGCTACAGGATGTGTAAGGGTAAACGGAACTACATACGATGCAGTAGGAGAATACAACATGATTGTGTATGCCGATGTAACGGTTCAGTTCGGTATTTTTCCGATAACACTTAGCAATCTGAATATTGATTCAGTAATGAACCTTAGGTATTATGCACGGGTAAAAATGCCCGGAGGAGCGTGCGCCCCGGTTGATACAAATTCACCCGGTTTAATTGCACATACAGCCGGAACTTTAACGGCACCAACTATTTCAGGAACCCAGACTATTTGTGCCGGCAGCAGTTCTACTTTTACAGCCAGCGGAGCTAATATTTATGGCTATGCCTGGAGCAATGGTGCATTTACCTCTTCCATAAGTGTTACAACGGCTGGTACTTATACCGTTACTGTTTACGGAAACTGCACTTCCGCAACTGCATCAAGAACGCTTACGGTAAACCCTTCACCTACAGCTTCTATCAGCCCCGCAACAGCAAGTGTATGTACCGGTTCAAGTACTACGCTTACCGCAAGTGGCGGAGGCACTTATGCCTGGAGCACCAGCGCAACTACTGCCGCAATAACTGTTTCACCAACCAGTCAAACCACTTATACCGTTACGGTAACTGCCAGCGGTTGCTCAGCAACAGCATCACGCATTGTGAATGTAAATTCATTGCCTCCGGCTTCTATCAGTCCGGCAACGGCTGCTGTTTGTAACGGAGCAAGTACCGTAATTACCGCCAGCGGGGGAACAAGTTATGCGTGGAGCACTACAGCCACTACAGCGGCTATAACTGTTTCGCCAACTTCGCCAACTACTTATACGGTTACGGTAACTAATGCGAACAATTGCAGCGCAACCGCTTCAAGGCTTGTGAGTGTGAATACGCCACCTACGGCTTCCATTTCTCCGGCCAGTTCCACTATTTGTAACGGGGCTTCAACTACCTTAACGGCCAGCGGAGGAACATCATTTTTGTGGAGCACTGCTTCCACAAATGCTGCTATAACTGTTTCGCCAACTTCTCAAACTACTTACAGTGTTACTGTAACTGATGCAAATTTGTGCACCGGTTCGGCATCGCGAGTTGTAAACGTTAACACGCCACCAACAGCTACTATTGTTCCCGCAACGGCAACTATTTGCAGCGGAGCCAACGTAACGCTTACTGCCAGCGGAGGAACAGCATTTTCGTGGAGCAACTCAGCCAGCTCAGCGGCTATAACTGTTTCGCCAACTTCGCCAACTACTTATTCGGTAACGGTTACCGATGCAAATACCTGTACCGGTTCTGCATCGCGTTTAGTAAACGTTAATCCGGCAGCCACAGCATCTATATCCCCTTTATCGGTAACAATTTGTGCCGGTTCAAGCACAACTCTTACTGCCAACGGGGGGACCTCATATGTATGGAACGATAACTCAACCAATGCTACACTCACTGTTTCGCCTACTGGTAATACTGCTTACAGTGTAACTGTTACCGATGCGAATACCTGCACCGGTTCTGCCACAAGAACAGTATTTGTAACTTCGGGTATTACAGCTTCTATTTCTCCTTCAACGGTTACTATATGCAGCGGAACAAGCACCACGCTTACCGCCAGTGGTGGAACTTCTTACGTATGGAACGATAACTCAACTAACGCAGCGCTTACGGTTTCGCCCAATACGCAAACTACTTATACGGTAACAGTAAGTGATGCCGGAGGATGCTCTGCAACTGCGGCAAGAACGGTGAATGTTAATCAGAGCCCTGTGGCTTCTGTATCTCCGTCATCGCAAAGTATTTGCAGCGGAACAAGTGCTACGCTTACTGCCGGTGGCTCGGGAAATTATTCATGGAGCAATAGTTCGAGCAATCCGTCCATTACAGTATCACCAACTGGAAATGCAACTTACACTCTTACAGTAACCGATGGTAACAATTGTACCGCTACAGCATCAGGTACGGTGAATGTAAATGCACCGCCCACTGCAGGTATTTTACCTGCTACTTCCTCTATATGTAACGGAGCAAGTGCCACACTTACTGCCAGCGGAGGAACTTCGTACCTATGGAACGATAACTCAACCAATGCGGTTTTAACGGTATCTCCAACAACAAATACTACTTACAGTGTAACTGTAACCGATGCGAACCAATGCTCGGCTTCTGCTTCAAGAACGGTAAGCGTAACAACAGTTACATCAACTATTACTGCAAATGGACCAACTACTTTCTGCACCGGTGGAAGTGTAACCCTGGATGCAGGGGCAGGGTTTGATACCTATTCATGGAGCAGCGGAGCAACTACGCAAACTATTGTAGCATCCACATCCGGTAATTATACCTGCTCTGTTACATTAAACGGATGCAACGGAACTTCTAACACGGTTGCCGTAACTCAAACAACTAGTTCTCTTACCCCGGTTATTACAGCAACACCATCTTTGAATATTTGCCCCGGTGGTAGCACTACTTTAGATGCAGGTTCAGGATATACCACCTATTTATGGAGCGATAACTCTACCGGTCAAACGCTTACTACCGGCACTGCCGGGACTTATGCGGTTACAGTTTCGCTTGGAACTTGTACCGGTAACGGCTCGGCAACAGTGGTTGTCGGAAATTTCCCAGTTACAGTTAACGTAACCCCTGCCGGACCTGTCAGCGTTTGTGCAGGAACAACGGTTACACTCGATGCAGGAACAGGTTTCGATTCGTATAGCTGGACAGGCGGAGCCACCACACAAACAATTCAACCTGCACAGGATGGAAGCTATGTGGTAAACGTAACTAAGAATGCATGTAATGGTACCGCTACAGTTGGAGTAACCTTCAATCCGTTGCCATCGGCAACAATTTCTCCATCAATAGTTACTATATGCAATGGAGCAAATGCTACCTTAACAGCAAGTACTGCGAGCAGTTATGCATGGAGCGATAACTCAACCGGTTCAACGTTGGTTGTTTCGCCAAATACGCAAACTTCCTATTCCGTAACTATAACTGATGCTAACTCATGTACCGCATCTGCTTCAAGAACGGTAGATGTAAATACTCCTCCGGTGGCTTCTGTTTCGGCATCTGCTTCAGCAATATGTAACGGGGCAAGTGCAACTTTAACGGCAAGTCCTGCAGGTAGTTATGTATGGAGTGATAACTCCACCGGTTCAACGCTTACGATATCTCCGTCAAATCAAACTACTTATTCAGTAACAGTTACCGATGCCAATCAGTGCACCGGTTCGGCTTCGGCCACAGTAGATGTGAACCAACTACCTGCTGCAAGTATTTCTCCATCATCACCTTCTATCTGCAGCGGACAAAGCACTACACTTAATGCAGGCGGTAACGGAACTTACCTTTGGAGCGATAACAGTACCAGCAACTCCATTACGGTTTCCCCTACTTCTAACACACCATATTCCTTAACGGTTACAAGTACTGCCAACTGTTCGGCAAGTGCAAGTGCAACGGTTTCGGTAACTACTCTTGTCACAACTATTACAGCAAACGGACCAACTTCTTTCTGCACCGGCAACAGCGTAGTTTTAAGTGCGGTTCAGGGGGCCAGCAGTTATGCCTGGAGTAACGGAGGGACAACCGATCATATTACGGTGACCAGTTCGGGAACATACACCTGCACGGTTACCCAAGGTAACTGTTCAGGAACTTCGAACGCAATAACTGTAACCGTTACACCGGGTAACGTTACTGTCTCTGTATCAGCTTCGCCATCATTAAATATTTGCCAGGGAGGAATTACAGTATTAGATGCCGGCACGGGCTATAATAGTTATGAATGGAGCGATGGTTCAACTACGCACTTATTAGCTACTGATGTTTCGGGAACATACACAGTAACGGTTACTCAGGGCGGTTGCGCGGCTACAGCTGCTGCTACGGTTACAGTAGGTTCATTTCCGGTTAGTGTAAATATTATACCTACCAGTGCCCATGCATGTAATGGCGATTCTGTTTTCTTAAATGCCGGGAACAATCACATTGACTATTCATGGAGCAACGGAGCTACCGACCAGCAGATTTTTGTTTTAACCGGTGGCAATTACCTGGTTACAGTAACCGATGCAAATGCCTGCACGGGAACAGCCACAACAACGGTTACGTTTAATCAACATCCTGTTCCTTCACCAACGCCTTCAGGTACTCACGCCATATGTGCCGGAGGAAGTATAACTTTAGATGCCGGTGCAGGTTACTCAACGTATGCATGGAGTAACGGAGGGAACACACAAGCTATTTCAGTTACATCTGCGGGAAGTTATCTGGTAACCGTTACACAAAACGGCTGTATAGGTGCCTCTGCAAACCCTATTGTAGTGAATGTAAACCAACTTCCTTCGCCATCCATTACTCCGACCGGTACGCATAATATTTGCAGCGGACAAAGCATTACGCTTAATGCCGGTGCCGGTTACTCTTCTTATTTGTGGAGTAACGGAGCTACTACACAAACTATAACTGTAGATTCAACCGGAACATATAATGTAACGGTTACTCAGAATAATTGCAGTGGCGGCTCGGGCAATCCTCCAACGGTATTTGCTAACATAACTCCAACTGCTTCTATTACAGAACTGGGAAGTGCTGGTGGGTTTGCATTGCTGCAGGCAAGTCCTGCTAATGCTGCTTACCAATGGCTTTATCAAATGCAGCCAAACGGCTCTTATTCTGTGGAAGCAACTTCCGGTCAATTAGATACAGTAACCTGTGGTGATGTTGCAGAATACCATACTGTGGTAGTCTCGCAAAACGGTTGCAGTGATACTTCTGCACAATATACGGTTGTATGCGTAGGTATTAATAATATTTCATCGCTGTTGAATTTCTCGGTACAGCCGAATCCGGCTAACGATGTGTTGTATGTTTCTTATGAACTGAACGACCAGACCCCAACGGAGATTTCGGTAATTGACTTAACCGGAAGAAAAGTATTGGATGTGTTGCATGAGGTTCAAAATAAAGGAACACACCAGCATAACATCGCACTGAACAACCTTGCTCAGGGGATTTATATACTGAACTTTACAACCGACAAAGGACACTTAAATACTAAGTTTGTAAAACAGTAAGATAACAATCTGATTTAATAGTCAAAAGCGGAAGTGAAAACTTCCGCTTTTGTTTTTAGCTTCATTTTATGAAGAGGATTTCGCTTCTTGTATTTTCTGTTCTTGTTTCGGGTTACATCATTGCACAATCTTGTACCTCACTTCGTTATCAGGATACAATTTTTCATAACGTAACTGTTACTACTTCAAAATTCGGCACGGCTACACCTCAGGGTTTACTGGCGCAACCGCAGGATTTGTATTTAGATTTTTATGAACCCACCGGAGATACTTTAAGCAAACGTCCGCTTATTGTGTTTCAGTTTGGCGGAGGTTTTACGATTGGCTGGCGCAGTCAACCCAACATACCTGGTTTCTGTAATTACTTTGCCAAATGCGGTTATGCGGTGGCAAGTATTGATTATCGTATTGGGTTAAATCCGCTCGACACCAACAGTACTATTCGCGCTTATTACAGAGGTGTGCAGGATGAACGTTCGGCTATTCGTTATCTCTGTCAACGCGCCCCCCAGTTTAAATTCGATACTTCTATCATTATTCTTACCGGTACAAGTGCCGGATGTTTCTGTGCTTTTGCTAACACATTTACAACTAATGCCGACCGTCCGGTTTCTTCGTTTGGCAGTTTCTTGGAACCTGATGATTTAGGATGTTATGATTGTTCAGGAAACAACGATTTCAATCATCACATTCCACATATAAAAGCTATCGTGAATCAGTGGGGTGCAATAATGGATACTTCTTTTATTGAAGCAGGCGAGAATACTCCGGTTATTTCTTTTCACGGTGACCAGGATATTCTGGTTCCTTATGTATATGGTTATCCTTTTCAATTACCGGTTTTTCCTCCAGTCTACGGTAGCGTTCCCATTCATCAGCGGCTAACCAATTTGGGTATTCTGAACGTTCTTCATCCTTTGGTTGGTTACGGACATGAGCCCGAACTGCTAGCGCCACAAGTGGACGATACCGTTTATAATTACACCCGTCCTTTTCTTTTCAATTTATTGAAACCGGTTACTTCTGATATTACCGCTGATACGATGGTGTGTGCGGGAACTACAGTCAACTATTCTTTAATCAACACAACAGGAAGCAAATACTGCTGGAGCATTACCGGAAACGGAACCATAGTTTCGGACCTTAATAATTCAATTGCCGTGCGGTGGAATGACACCGGAACCGTTTCTGTTTCTGTAAAAGAACTGAACTACATTTTGGCAGAAGGAGAGGTGAAGAGTTTTCAAACAAAAGTGATTGCTCATGCACAAAGCAATTTTAGTTTTGTTGTGAATGAGTTACAGGTTTCGTTTACAAACCTATCTGCAAATGCCGGTAATTACCAATGGAGTTTCGGAGATGGAACCTTCTCGACTGATATAAACCCTTTGCTTAAGAATTATTTAAGCGGAGGAACGTATGAAGTAACACTAACTGCGGCTAACAACTTTTGTGCTGATACATTCTCATACTCTTTTGTGATTGATTCTTGTCCGGTGGCTGATATTACCTATCAGTTGAACAGCCACAATGCTTTCTTTTATTCTCCGCTTACCAATACCGTTTCTTACTACTGGAATTTTGGTGATGGCGATAGCGCCTCTGTGCATTCTCCTAATGTATTTCATCAATACCCTGCAGGTGGAGAATACCTGATTACGCTGGTAGTTGAAAATCAACTTGGATGTAAAGAAATTGATACATTGACAATTCAAATTGCATTTCCTACTACTATAAATGAAATACCGGATAAGCTTACGATAAACTATGACGGTTATTCGTTTTGCAGATTGTACAGTTCAGATTTGAAGCCTTACCATTTGCTGGTTTTTGATGTAACGGGAAGGGAAATTTTCAACAACCTATTTATTGCCGATTTAGAAGTGAATTTGTCACATTTTCAACGAGGGATTTACCTACTTAAACTTACGGACGGGGAAAGCATTTGGTTGAAAAAGATAGTAAAGTTCTAATTCTTTCCCTTCAAATTATTTTGCATTATTTTTTTGTAATGACTGTCCGTTTGCATACCTAAATAAAAAAGAAAGCGCAAATAGGATGCGTTGAGAGCCAACAATTTTGATGCAAAAATCAAAGTCATGAAACTGCAAGAAATTTTCAAGAAGTATTCAACAGAGAAAAAAGCAAAGAAAGTGTTCAAAGAATTTAGAGACAAGCAAGGGGTGGTTTGCAAGAAATGTAAGGGCAAAGAACATTATTGGAAAGAAGACAAATGGCAATATGAATGCAAGCGATGTAAGTTCCGAACCACTTTGCGAAGTGGCACGGTGATGGAGTCGAGCAAATTGCCTTACCGGTATTGGATGATGACTATTGGATTAAGGAGTGCCACTAAAAAGAGGTTCTCTGCTTTGGAGATTCAACGTCAGCTGGGACACAAACGATATGAACCCGTTTGGAGCATGCTTCACAAACTGAGGGTAGCGATGGGCAGGAGAGATGACAAATATAAGTTGGATGGGTTTTTAGAAATAGACGAAGGATATTTTGAGGGACAACGAAGCAAAGAAGAGGTAGCAGAGGATAAATATGTAGCCCATGAAAACAAAGGCAAAAGACAAGTCAAAGTATTGGTAGCCGTGCAGTCAGCACCTGTTGAAAAGAAGCATAAGATTAAAAACAGACCGAACAGAAAAGCTGGGTTCTTAAAAATGAAAGTAGTGGAGCAAGTGAGCAAAGCAGAAATCAACTATGAGGTGAAGAGACATATCGCTCCTACTGCAAAAGCTATTACCGATGGGAAAAGATGCTACAGGGATTTGAAAGAAATATTAGCTGACCACCAAGTGGTGATATGTGAAGACAAGAAAGAAGTCAGTAAAATCTTCCCATGGGCACATATCGCCATAAGTAATGCTAAGAAAATGTATTTAGGAATACATCACAGTATTAAGAAGTGCTTTATGCAAAACTATCTGAACGAGTTCTGCTATAAGTTCAACCGTAGAAATTTTGGAGAAGCTCTTTTTGATAGATTGATAGTGGCTTCGGTTGAAGCCGCCTGGTATGAGTTTAGGTAAACAAACGGATGGTCATATTTTTTGTGACATATATTACAGTCATCTTATTTCAATAAAGATGCCATGCAAAGTCATTACACCCTATTAACATTTTAATTTTATTCATTTGTAGCAATGAAACTTCAGAATTTAGGTGCCTTTTTATATTTAAGAAAACAATCATGCATATGAGGAAATTAAAGATTACCGGATTTTTTATGAGCATCCTTTTTATTACTATGATGCTTCAATACCAACCGGTAAAATCAAAACAAAGTGGCTCTATTTCGGGTGTAAGTAGTTCTCCGGCAGATGCGGCTAATTGTACGGATTGCCATAGTGGAAGCGCTGTTACTGTTGTGGGGTTGATTACTTCTAATGTTCCTGCTGCAGGTTACACCCCTGGTACGACTTATACTATTACCGGAACTGCAACCAATCCAGGAGGTTCCCGATTTGGATTTGAAATTTCTCCTCAATCATCAACAGGTGCATTAGTAGGAGCCCTTATAATAACTGATGCTACCAATACTCGGCTGGTCAGCAGTAAATATGTAAATCATACATCTACAGGTTCAAGCGGTTCCGGCACTAAAAGCTGGTCATTTAACTGGACTGCTCCTGCAACAGGTGTGGGATCAGTAACTTTTTACGGCTCATTTTTATATGCCAATAATAACGGAAGCAGCAGCGGTGACGCTACAAAAGTTTCTACACTGGTAATTCCGCAGGCAACAACCCTTCCTGCATCTGTGGCCATAGCTTTAATGGGTGGAACTAATCCAGCCTGCTCTGGTAGCAATCTTACTTTTACGGCCACACCAACAAACGTTGGAAGCTCACCAACCTATCAATGGAAGGTAAATGGTGCCAATGTAGGAACCGGCAGCACTACCTATTCTACTTCTACACTCACTACCGGCCAGGTGGTTACTTGTGTAATGACGCCTTCGGGGGGGACGGCAGTAACTTCTAACAGTATAACTGTTACTATCAATCCGGTAGTTACACCGGCTGTTAGCATCAGTACAAATTCTGCTTCTATTTGTACCGGACAATCAGTGACCTTTACAGCTATTCCTACAAATGGAGGAACTACCCCTTCATATCAGTGGAAACTTAACGGCAACAACATCGGTATAAATTCAACAACCTATACCAGTACATCATTGGCAAATGGCGATGTGGTAACCTGTGTTTTAACTTCAAATGCAACTTGTGCCAGTCCCGCCACTGCTACCTCTAATAGCGTTACCATGACAGTAGGAACTTCGCTTACCCCATCGGTAACTATTAGTACACCTTCCAGCACTGTTTGCGCAGGAACCAACGTGATTTTTACAGCTGCTCCGGTCAATGGCGGCTCAGCACCGGCTTATCAATGGAAAAAGAACGGAACAAACATTAACGTTGCTACATCTTCTACTTATAGTTCAACATCGCTTGTAACAGGTGATATTATTACTGTGGTTTTAACTTCAAATTCTACCTGTGTATCTACAACAACTGCTACCTCAAATGCAATAACAATTACTATATCCTCTGCTGTTACTCCAAGCATAAGCATATCATCGGGTTCTGGAACCGGTATTTGCTCAGGTGCAAGTGCTACTTTTACAGCCACACCCGTTAATGGAGGTTTATCCCCTACTTACCAATGGAAAAAGAATGGTGTGGATATTAACGGTGCTGTTGGTTCAACTTATGCATCTACATCGCTTACAAACGGGGACATCATCAGTGTCGTGATGACATCTAATGCAGGATGCACCACTACCTCAACTGCCGCATCAAATTCAATAACTCTTACAGTAGCATCGTCCGTAGCACCAAGTGTAAGTATCGCATCTGCTTCCGGAACTAATATTTGTACAGGTCAGAGTGTCACTTTTACTGCAACTCCGGTGAATGGAGGAAGCGCACCAACTTATCAGTGGAAAAAGAACGGCATAAACATTGGAGGTGCAACTTCTTCAACATATACTTCTACTATACTTGCCAATGGTGATGTGATTACCGTTGTGCTGACATCCAATGCCCCCTGTGCAGCGCCAAGTACTGCCACTTCCAATTCACTTACAATGTCCATTGTAGTAAATGGAATCCCTTCGGTTAGTATCACATCAAGTCCCGGCAATGTTCTTTGCAATGGTCAAAGTACTACTTTTACGGCTACACCGGTTAATGGTGGTTTGTCTCCTGCTTATCAATGGAAAAAGAACGGAACGAATATTAGTGGTGCTACTTCTTCAACCTATATTTCGAATACATTAGCAACAGGAGATATAATCACTGCAGCGATGACATCAAATTCAACTTGTGTTTCGCAAACGGGAGCTACTTCTAACGCAATCACAGTTTCAATTATAAGCAATTTTAATGCGTTGGTCAGCATTTCTTCTACCACCGGAACCAATTTTTGTATTGGGCAAAATGTTTCCTTTACTACAACACCGGTGAATGGTGGAAGTTCACCCACCTATCAGTGGAAAAAGAACGGCATTGATATTGTAGGAGCTACCTCTTCAACTTATTCCACGACAACTCTTACAAACGGGAATGTTATTTCGCTGGTAATGACCTCAAGTGCTAATTGTATTTCGCAACCAACAGTAAATTCTAATCCTGTAACCATGACAGGAACTCCTGAGGTTACTCCAATCATCAGTATCAGTTCTGATGCGGGTTTGAGCGTTTGCAAGGGGGAGACAGCTATTTTTACAGCCGGCATAGTTAATGGAGGCTCATCGCCCGTTTATCAATGGATGCTTAACGGAACCGCTGTAGGAACAGATCCGATTTTTATGAGTTACATATTATATGACGGAGACATAGTTAGTTGCATGCTTACCAGCAATGCTATTTGCGCCACTCCTGAAACGACCAGTTCAAATAATTTAACTATGACTGTTTTTGGATTACCGCAAGCAGTAATTACAGAAAGCAACGATACACTTATTGCATCACAGGCAGCATCTTATCAATGGATACTGAACAATTCTAATGTGCCGAATTCAAATTCACAAATACTGGTGCCTGCTAATAACGGCAGTTATATAGTTGCAGTAACAGATGTGCATGGATGCCAGAATATTTCCTCACCTGTTGAAGTTACTACTCTTGGTATTAATGAAACCGCGGAAATGTCAGGAGTTTCTGTTTATCCTAACCCAACTGAAGAAACTTTGTTTGTGGATCTGAATGGTTTGAAAGGTCGTAATTCCACAACGAAATTATGTGATATAAATGGTCTCACTTTATATGAAAAGCAGAATCAATCTGTAAATGGTCATTTTATGATAGATGTTCAGACGTTAGCTAAAGGTGTTTATATTTTCCAGGTTACTAACGAAAAACAAACTATTTCTAAACGGATTGTTGTAGGTTGGTAAGAATAACTTAACTGAACTAAAAAAAGCAACTGCCTCGAAAGACGCAGTTGCTTTTTTTAGTTGACGGTCTTTTATTATTTACTAACTATTATTTGCTTAACTGCTTTACTGTTTCCGCGTTTCAGCTCAATTAAATAAACTCCATCGGCAAATAATGAAATATCTATTTTGGTTTGCAAAGCATTTATAGTTTTTGTCAACAGCAGATGTCCGAGAACATCTTTTACCGAAGCATAAACCAAACCTGTTTTACCAAGAATATTTACAGAAATATTGATTTCTGTTCTGGCAGGATTGGGATAAATTTCAAACATCAAGTCGTTGTTTAAATCATTTATTCCCGATATAACATTTACAACTACATCTATGGTTTGTTCACAGCCGTTTTCATCCGTCACAGTTACGGTATAAGTTCCTGCCGCAAGTCCGGTAATATGATTTCCTGATTCGCCATTCGACCAACCGGTAATGGTATACGGAGCTGTTCCACCGGTTATACTGTCAACGGTTGCGGTGCCATTGCCTTGTGCATTTAAATCGCCAGTATTAGAAGTGAATATCATTAGCTGATTTGGTTGGGTAATAATGGTACTGGCAGTGGCAGAACAGTTATTAATATCCGTAACTGTTAATGAATAGTTACCTGCTGCCAGGTTATCTAAATATCCCGTGCTTCCACCATTGCTCCAAAGATAAGTATATGGAATAGCTCCACCGTTCACTTCGGCTAGTATAACACCGTGTTGTTCTCCGAAACAGGAATCACTTACCGTCAGCAATCCGACTGAAAGAGTAACAGAATTAATAATTGTTACTGTGCCTATAGCAGAACAATTGTGTGCATCAAGTACCGTAAGAGTATAGTACCCCACGGTAAGATTATTAGCTGAGTCTATAGCTGACCCGTTTGACCACGAAAAAGAATAAGGAGCCGTTCCTCCCGTTACATTTGCAACAGCAGAACCCGCAACTACTACACACGAAGGCTGAACGGTAGTTGTCTGCACATTAACTGCGGTAGGTTGGTTTACAGTAACACTTGCCGTTACAGAACAATTGGCAACATCGCTAACAGTAACCGAATAAACACCTGCAGTAAGGTTGCTGATACTGTCACTGGTTCCTCCACTTGTCCATAAATAGCCATAAGGACCGTTCCCTATTAGAACCGCTACTGAAGCGCTGCCGTTTGCAGTGCCGGAGCAGCTTGCATTATACGCTGTTACAGAAGTGGTGAAGTTGGCAAGTGAGTTCACTATACCCGATGCCGTTGCCGTGCAACTGTTACGGTCGGTTGCGGTAACTGTGAATGAACCGGCTGTGAGATTGGTAATGTTTTGAGTGGAATCATTATTGCTCCAATGAAAAGTGTAACCTGCAGTTCCGCCACTTATGCTTGTAAATAATTTACCAACCTGAACGCTGGCGCAGGGAACACTTACCGAGGAGTCAATCTGAATTACTAATGCCGATGGTTCGGATATATGCACTTGTGTAGTTGCAGAGCATCCGTTATTATCTATTATAGTGGCGGTGTAACTGCCCGCTATTAAACCTGTAAGAGTTGGAGAACTTTGGAAAGTAACACCATTGCTGGAATATAGATAAGGGTTAACTCCTCCTGTCATTGAAACTGATGCGGCACCATTATTCCCGGCAAAGCAGAAAACGTTGGTGGCCGAATCCAGCGCAGCGGTAACATTATAATTATTACCTATAACAGCGGTCATGGTATCAACGCAACCATTATTATCAGTTACTCTCACAAGATAATCCCCAAACAACAGACTGATAAACACATTGCCGTTCTGAAGCGGACCTCCATTTAATGAATATAGATATGGAGACACTCCTCCGGTTACTAAAGTTACTGAAACTGAACCATTCGGCAGGCTTGCACAGGTAGCGTTTACAGCCGAATCAGTCATAGATAATGCAGCAGGTTCATCTACCGTTACGGGGTTCGAGGCATAGGCAGATGAACAATTATTAATATCTTTTACATACAGGTTATAACTACCTGGAGCTAATCCGCCCAAAACATTACTGCTTTGATAATTTACCCCTCCGTTAGAAGAATAAGTGAAGGGAAGTGTTCCTCCGCTTACGTTAAGAGTAATGGAACCTGAATTACCCCCATTACATAAAGCATCTGATATTGTAACATTGCTTATGGCAGGTATCGAAGCAACCGTAACGGAAACTACGTTTGACCAGGCAGTACATGGACCGGACAATAACTCTAATTGATAGTAAGTAGTTGTGCTAAGGGTTCCTGTAAGTGATGAACTGAGCAAAGTGCCGGTTGCTCCGGCAACAGTGTTCCAGCCCGATGCAGGCACAGAAACAGAACCGGACTGTCCTACAGCGTTTGTTGTGGAATAATACCATTGATAAGTATAACTGCCAATGCCTCCGGTTATACTGGTGGCGGAAATATCGGCAGGAGCTAGCCCGGTGCCACATAAAATTTGATTACTGCTTGCACTTGGTGCAGGTAATGGAGAATACCCCGGGTCGTAAATTGCTACCGTTTCATTATATATTACACCAGCAGCTGCTGTATTCGAACCGCTAATTCCGTTGCTCGCAATCCCTGCTGTACCGCTATTTGCCTGTATAGAGGCCGGAGCAAAAACGTTATTTGCACAGGGGTTGTACACATATTTAATTACACCACCGGAACCGGGTCCTCCAGCAGCGGCAAGATTGTTACACGCACCATCCATACTTTGCCATGGACGTCCTGCATTTCCACCGGCACCCCCATTAGTAAGTAAAGTACCCGTCAGGTTTAAATTTCCCACAGCCTGAATTTTAATACCGCCTCCCGATCCACCACCGGCACCGCCTCCCGATCCACCCGGCCAGCCCCAAGTGTAATATGTACATGCACCGCATAAGGAAGCATTTCTACAGTCGTTAGCTCCTCCTCCATTTCCGTTGCCGCAGTTTTCACAATTCCAATCTCCTAAACCTCCCGAACGTATTCCACCGTTGCCACCTGCACCACCGTTTGTGCCGTTTGCTGAAATAATTCCACTAATAATTAAATCTGCGGTTGCGTTTAGATTAACGGCTCCACCTCCCTTTCCACCATTACCACCTGCGGTACCGTTGGCATAGCCACCACCACCACCACCACCACCTGCACCACCGGAACCGGTCTGTAGGTCGGTATTGTTGGTAGAATTTCCGTAAGCAGACAAGGCTGAATTTCCATTTCCGCCAGAGCCTCCGGTAAGTACACTGTTACAATGAGAATTTGACGGTACATTTTCAACTCTTCCGTTAGCACCGCTTCCACCATTTCCACCGGCTGCTCCGTATGAACCACCTGCACCACTGCCAGCTCCTCCACCTCCTGCTCTGTCAGCATCGTTACCCCCTGAACAAATAAAATTTCCGCAATCAATACTGCATCCTCCGCTGGCTGCACCTCCTGAAGTACCACTCAAACCACCACCGTTGCCATTTCCTGCAGTTCCCGCGGTTCCACCGGTTGCAGTTGAACTACCACCCGCACCACCTGAACTACTGCCCGCATTTCCACCGTTGCCTCCTATTGCTCCCGCCCCATCTGCGTTGATAGTTCCTAGAATACTGATGTTATTTGCATTTACAATAAAGGGACAGTTATTGTTATATGTAATAGTTAGTGTTACCCCTGTATTTACAGTAAAGTCTCCACTAATATTATACGTTCCTGATACCCATGTAGTGTTAGCGATTATAACCTGATTTCCGTTAAGGCTGGTAGGATTACATTGGGGAAATACGTTATACAAAGAAAGAAGCAACGATAAAAGAGTTGCAGTTTTTTTTACAAGATTCATAGTATTTATTTTGGAGAATGTAAAAATTAATATTACTGACAGGAAGAAATCAAATATATTCTCCAGATTGAAATAACGGCATGACGAATATCAGTAGACGCCTAAAAAAGTAAAAAAAGAGAAGTTTAAAAACTTTTTTCTATTGGCATTGTTGCTCTGGAGTTTTGGTTTCGTTAGCTTTTATCCAAGCAGTGCGCTCATCAATGTTATGAAAGCATTTTGCACAAAGTTCCTGATGGGCGGAATCCAAAACGATATAACATTTATTTTTAACGCAACTACCAAGAGTCATTGCTAAAAGTGCGATAGCCATTACTTTTTTCATGATTTCTTTTTACTTTTTGCTTTTTCCTTTTCAGGGATGCTTTTCTTGTGCTTTGGGTCAATCACAAATCCACGAGTGATATTAAAACCCAGTTCTACACCAAAATCTTTGAATTTTTTGGGGAACCAGTTACCGGTTGTTTCTGTAATAAAATTCTTTTCAATCATCCCCCTTGAGTTGCTCAAATGAATTTGAAAAACGTGGCCACCGGTTTCTATATCAACTCCAATAGAAAGATTATTCCTTACCTTTTCATTGTTGTAATAAGACACTATCTGTTTCGGAAAAATATAGTAATACTCAGCATTAACCCTTACTCTGCTACTCGCTCTTACAGAAACGCCTGCTCCAAGTGCAAACACATCGTTTCTGTCTTTTACTGTAGGAACCAGATTGCGGTGAACCATTGTAGGCATCAATTCCAGCGAAACCCATTGTCCGAATTTTCTTGAAATAATTAACTGGAATGTATAATAGAGGCGGGAAGAAAAGAAATTATGTCTTGCAGGGTCAGCCCAATCGTTACTACGAATAGCCATGCTCGAAAAGGCTGTAATGGTAATGGGTATTTTCCATTTGCCGGTTTGCTGACGGATTATCCGGTACTTTACGTAGCCATCGTACGTTTTTTCAAAAGAGCTTCTTCCAAATCCTACAGAAAGGTTATCAATAATACCGTACTCAATACCAATTCGAATATTAGAGGCATCTAAGCCAAAAAATTCCTTCACACTACCGCTGATTCTGCCGAACCGGTGGGATATAATAAACTGCATGGTTTGTTTGGCCGGTTGTTCGGTTGTTTGGCTGTTGATAAGCCGGTTGCCTTTAAATACACCCAGTGCGTAGTCTTTTGTTTTTGGGACCTGTTTTTCTAATGCATTCAGAAGATCATCCTGTGCAAAAAGAACTAGAGGGAACAGGAAAAGTATAATAAGAAGATTTTTCATAATCAATTATTCGGAGCGCCTATTTGAATCCATTTTTTTATTTGCGAGATTTCGCAGGTGGTTAGTCCGCCTGAAGGGGGCATATCTTTAAGAACCGTTGTCCGGTTGAGAAACGAACCATTATCTACCTTTTGTTTTGAACCAAAGTAAGTATCGAAATTACCGTTACCTGAGCCGCCTGCTGTATGGCAACCAGATGTAGCACATTTAGCTGCAATAATCGGCTGAATGGTATGAGAATAAGTTACTGTAACCGTATCGCAACTTTTAAGTGCATAATACTGATCGTAAAGTTTATCTTCTTTATCGTAATAGCAGGAAGAAATGAAAAGCAAAAGCATAAAAGCAAGCCCTGCAACTTTACTTACATTTTGTTTTTTTCTATTATTTGAAATCATTTTGATTCTATAGATTTAGTTGTTAGGCGCACCCGCATTTACCCAACTCTGAAATTTAGATATAGTGCAGTCGTTCAGTTTTGATGCATTATAAGGCATGGCAACAATGCCCGGTCCTATTTCATGCTTTATGGTCTTCATCAGTTTGCCGTTGTTCACTTGCGCGAGCACATTCGCATAACCGGTAAGGTCAACTCCGCCCTGCGCAGAACTGGCCTGATGGCACCCTTTACAAAAAGTTTGAATTGCCGGATAAACTGAAGAAGCAAACGAAACATTTATTGTATCGCATTGACATATGTGTGTGCAGGTCGTATTCTGGTGACCTTGCAGAATCCATGTTTGTATGATTTGTAATTCAGAAGATGTAAGCGGTGATGCTGGTGGAGGTGGCATGGTGTTACTGCCACCCTGTGAAATAGCCTGGTAGAAACTGCCCGTTAAGCTGGTCGGTTTTTTCGAACCTCCCATTAAAGTAGCATAACTTGTAGTGTTTAAACCCTCTTTATGCGTAATTGCATCGTGACAACCCGTTTTAGCGCAATTGGACTGAAGAATCGGCAATACATCTTCTGTAAACGAAATTACTCCTGCCGCACAGGTATCACAATGCAGAGTGTCAACAGGAATGTGAACAGTATCAATTGGATTATGGGTAGTATCAATTGGATAGATGGGAGTGTTGTAAACTAGATCATGTTGACAGGATGGAATTATTACTAACGTAACAATAACC
>CAIYOV010000348.1 GCA_903927935.1 uncultured Bacteroidota bacterium
GTGGCAATTAAAGTACCATCGGCTACCCCATATAAGAATACCATCAAGTTCATTGCTATCAGTGCACACAAAAGACCAATTGCGCTATGTGTTCGAACATTAACTGAATCATACTTGTTTCTACCGTTAGAAACGAAACGGTAACAACTGTAAAAAAGGGCATTATAAATCCACATGTTCTTTATCAGTATGCTTAAATAATTGCATTTACCTCAACCCCTTTCTCCAATCAACTTTCTCGGCTACCACTGCTTTTAGTTGCTCTAACGAAACGCGCTCCTGTTGCATGGTGTCGCGGTCGCGCAGGGTAACGGTGTTGTCTTCCAGGGTCTGGTGGTCAACGGTAATACAGAACGGTGTGCCTATGGCGTCCATTCTGCGGTAGCGTTTGCCTATGGCATCTTTCTCTTCGTAAAAACATTTGTGGTCCCACTTCAGGTCGTCAAAAATTTCGCGCGCCTTTTCGGGCAGCCCGTCTTTTTTCATCAGCGGGAACACGGCAATTTTTATTGGAGCAAGAAAAGCAGGCAAGGCAAGAACGGTGCGCTCGCTGCCGTCTTCCAGCTTTTCGTTTTTAAACCCATTGCAGATAAGCGCGAGGAAAGTGCGGTTCAACCCCACCGAGGTTTCTACCACATAAGGCACATAGCTTTCGTTGGTTTCGGGGTCAAAATATTGCAGCTTTTTGCCGCTCATGTTTTGGTGCTGCGTTAAATCAAAATCGGTGCGGCTGTGTATGCCCTCAATTTCTTTAAAGCCAAATGGAAAGTTGAACTGAATATCTACAGCCGCGTTGGCGTAGTGCGCCAGCTTTAAGTGGTCGAAAAATTTGAGGCTGGTTTCGGCAAAGCCAAGGGTGCGGTGCCATTTCATGCGCGCTTCTTTCCATTGCGCATACCATTCCATTTCGGTACCGGGACGCACGAAGAACTGCATTTCCATCTGTTCAAACTCGCGCGTGCGGAAAATAAACTGGCGGGCAACAATTTCATTTCTGAATGCTTTACCAATCTGCGCAATACCGAAAGGAATTTTTTTGCGAGAAGTTTTCTGAACGTTCAAAAAATTTACAAAAATACCCTGTGCCGTTTCGGGGCGCAGGTAAATGGTAGAAGAATCATCGGCCAGCGAACCCACCTCAGTGCTGAACATCAAATTAAACTGACGAACCTCCGTCCAGTTTTTACTGCCCGACACTTCGCAGGCAATTTCTAAATCAACAATAATTTGTTTCAGCTCTTCGAGGTTGTTGTCCTCCAGTGCTTTTTTGAAACGCGCTTCAATAGCATTCACCTTTTCCTTATTACGCAGCACATTCGGATTTGTCTTCAAAAACATTTCCTTATCAAAAGTCTCTCCGAATTTCCTGGCCGCCTTGTCTACCTCCTTGTCAATCTTGTCTTCAATCTTTGCCATCGCATCTTCAATCAGCACATCAGCACGGTAGCGCTTCTTCGAATCTTTGTTATCGATAAGAGGATCCATAAAAGCATCAACGTGTCCGCTGGCTTTCCATGTTTTAGGATGCATAAAGATGGCGGCATCCAAACCCACGATGTTTTCGTGCAGTTGGGTCATGGCTTTCCACCAGTATTGCTGCAAATTGTTTTTCAGTTCAATACCGTAAGGGGCGTAATCGTAAACGGCACTCAGTCCGTCATAAATTTCGGACGAAGGGAAAATGAATCCGTATTCTTTACAGTGCGAAATAATTTGCTGAAAGTCTGTCTGTGTATTCTCGTTGCTCATGCCGCGAAAATACAAGACGACAGACAATAGACAACAGACGGGAGATAATTATAGTTTTGGCGCGGTGTTTGAAATTGAATTCAAAAAACGCTTATGAAGAAGAATCTTGTTTTTGCCGCAGCATTTTTATTTTTTGTTTTGGTCATTCAGGCCCAGGGTTTAGATTTTAGCTGGGAGAAAAAAATCAAGAACGTAAAAGCAACCGTGAAGGTGCTGGAAAACGGAGAACTGTTTGTGATAGTGCCCGACAGCAATGCCAACATACGCTACATCTCACAACAGCTTCCGGAAGAATTTAAAAAGGATGGATTGAAAGTAACTTTCACCGGATGGGAGGGAAAAATTCCTCCTAACGTGCGCATGATGGGCAAGCCGCTGAAGCTGGAATGCATTTGTGTAACTAAAAGCGAACAGCAGAAATTTAAGCTGAAGAAAAGGAGTTACACTTTTAAGTAATTCAAAATATTACACAACTATGACACTCAGATTTGGAAGTGTTGACTCATACTTCGTAATTCGCGCATCTAACAGTTTCACATGTCTATTATAGTAAATGCTCTTTCAAAAGTTTACGGCACGCAAAAAGCGGTAGATGACATTTCGTTTGAAGTAAACAAAGGCGAAGTGCTGGGTTTTCTGGGTCCCAACGGTGCCGGTAAGTCTACCACCATGAAAATCCTCACCTGCTTTATTCCGCAATCATCGGGAACAGCCACGGTATGCGGTTATGATACCACCACAGAACCATTAGAAGTAACCAAGAAAATCGGTTACCTGCCCGAGAACAATCCGCTGTATGTAGATATGTATGTGCGCGAGTATCTGGAGTTTGTTGCAGGTCTCCACAAGCTCGGAAAAATAACCCAGCAACGCATTGATGAAATGATTGAAGTTACCGGTTTAACTGCCGAGCGGAAAAAGAAAGTAGGTCAGCTTTCGAAAGGATATAAGCAGCGTGTTGGTTTAGCACAAGCCATGCTCCACAATCCGGAAGTCTTAATTTTAGATGAACCGACTTCAGGCCTCGACCCCAATCAGTTGGTGGAAATTCGTTCTCTTATTAAACAACTCGGTAAAGATAAAACGGTAATTTTCTCTTCGCACATTATGCAGGAGGTGCAGGCAGTAGCTGACCGGGTTATCATTATTAATAAAGGAAAGATTGTAGCCAACGACTCTACCGAAAACCTGCAAAACAGAATCGGCAATGAAATAGTTGTTACAGCCGAATTCAAACAAACCATCGACCGCGGATTGCTCGGCAACATAAAGGGAGTAAAGAGCTTTGAACAACTAAAAGACGGCAAATGGAATTTTGTTGCTGAAGGGCAAAAAGATATTCGAGAGGACATTTTCAATTTCGCGAAAGAGAAAAATCTTACGTTGCTTCATTTGAACAAAGAAGAATATTCGTTAGAGGAGGTATTCAAACAATTAACCCGATAACCGTTTCGTTTATTATTATCGCCTCCGCATAGAATGAAAGCAATATTTCTAAAAGAAATTCAACAGTTTTTCAGCTCACTGATCGGCTACATCGCCATCATTGTGTTTCTGTTAGTGCTTGGTCTTTTTATGTGGATTTTCCCTGATACAAGTATTCTCGATTTCGGTTACGCTACACTCGATTCATTTTTCAGCATCGCTCCATACATTTTCATTTTCCTTATTCCGGCCATTACTATGCGCTCGTTTGCCGAAGAAATTAATACTGGCACCATCGAGTTACTTTCTACGCGTCCGGTTACCGAATTGCAAATCATTCTCGGAAAATATTTTGCGGCTTTGCTTTTAGTGTTCATCGCTATCGTTCCCACCTTTATTTATTTCTACACGGTTTACGCATTGTCATCACCGGTGGGCAACGTTGACGCGGGTGGTATACTCGGTTCCTACTTCGGTTTATTTTTCCTCGGTGCCGTGTTTGTGGCTATTGGTATTTTCTGTTCATCTATTACCTCAAATCAAATTGTAGCATTTATCCTGGGAGTATTTCTGTGCTTCTTCATTTACCTCGCGTTTAGTTATATTTCTCAATTAGGAATTTTTGTGGGCAAGAACGATTACCTTGTTGAATCGCTTGGCTTAAGCGCCCATTACGATGCCATGGGCAAAGGTGTAATCGACAGCCGCGATGTGGTTTACTTCCTCAGTTTAATTTCTGCTTTCATTCTTTTCACCCGCACCGCTTTATCCAGCCGCAGATGGTAAAAATGAAAACACATATCACCAATCGCAGAGATGCCATTATCACCTTGGTGCTGGTGTTTTCCATTTTGTTGCTGATGAATGTGGTGAGCCGTTACTTTTATTTCCGCCTCGATTTAACTTCCGAAAAACGCTACTCCATTTCGCAGCCGTCAAAAACACTGACGAAAAATCTGAAAGATGTAGTAACAATAAAAGTTTATCTCGATGGAGATTTGAACGCGGGCTTTACGCGACTGAAAGAATCTACCCGTAATTTACTCAACGAATTACGTGCATACGGTGGCAAGAACATCGAGTTTGAATTCATTGACCCGATGGCCATTCAGAATCTGGATGAGCGTAAAGCACTGATGACGGATTTGATTCAGCGCGGGCTTTCACCTACCAACCTGACCACCAAAAGCAAAACTGAAAGCAAGCAACAGCTTATTTTTCCGGGAGCCATTGTAAGTTATGGAGGAAGAAGTATGCCTGTGCCTTTGCTCGAAAATCAAATTGGCTTTTCACCACAACAGATTCTGAACAATTCCGAAATCCTGCTCGAATACAAATTCGCCAATGCCATTCAAAAGTTAACGCAATACCGTTCACCGCAGGTAGCCTTTATAAAAGGCAATAACGAACTCACGAATCTTGAGACAGCAGGCATACGTCAAACTCTTTCAACTTTAGAATATGAGGTGAAAGATTTCGACCTGCACAGCAGCTATCACATTCCTGAGAGAATTGATGTGATAGTGATTGCGAAACCCCGCACAGCTTTTGACGAAAAAGACAAATACAAGATTGACCAGTACATTATGCACGGGGGCAAAGTGCTGTGGCTGGTTGACGGCACCAACGCATCGCTCGATAGTTTGAAGATGAGCCCTACCGGTCAATTTGTTCAGGGCAACGATTATAATCTCGATGACATGCTGTTTAAATACGGTGTGCGCATCAACACCGATGTGGTGCAGGATATCAACCTCTGCAATCCTATCCCGCTTATCGTTGGGCAAATGGGCAATGCCCCGCAAACCGAAATGTTCCCTTGGTATTATTTTCCGCTATTGGTTGGAGATAATAACCACGCTATCATCCGCAACCTTGACCCGGTGGCAAGTTTCTTTGCCAGTTCAATTGATACTGTAAAAAATCCGGGGGTTAGCAAAACCATTTTGCTGCACACCACCGAAAATGCAAAAGCTCAACTCGCTCCTACACGCGTTCACTTCGGCATTCTTCAAACCAAACCAAACCCTGCTTATTACAATCAACCCAAACTACCGGTGGCGGTTTTACTCGAAGGAGAGTTTGAATCGGTTTATAAAAACCGTTTATCCCCCGATTTTTTAGCAGCGAGCGACACCGTTGAGAACTTAAAATTTGCAGAAAAAAGCAAGCACAGCAAAATGATTGTAATTGCCGATGGCGATATTATCCGCAACCAAGTGCGCGATGATAGTTCTGCCTATCCGCTCGGTTATTACATGTATACCAAACAACAATTCGCCAACAGCAGCTTTATTCTAAACTGCATCGAGTATTTAATTGACGATAGCGGCATTCTCGAAACCCGCAACAAAGAAGTAAAACTGCGCATGCTAAACAGCGTTAAAGTGGAAGACGAAAAACTGAAATGGCAGCTTATCAATATTGCATTGCCAATTTCACTCATCATTTTGCTTGGAGTCGCTTTCGGATTTTACCGCAGAAAGAAATACGCTTCCTGATTTTTTACAATTCCGTGACACTTACCCGATAAATTTTTCTGTTATTCGTTTCCGAACTTCTCTATGAAAAAATTTCTTCCCTATATCCTTATCATTTTTGCCCTTTCCGGTGCTGCTATCTGGTTTGTAAAGCATCAATCAAAAGGAACTATCAACGAACAGGAAGGTGATTTCGCTGTGAAAGATTCGAAAGCAATTTCAAAAATCATCCTCTCCGATACCGAGAATAAAAAGGTTGAACTCACCAACCCAGGTGGCGTTTGGATGGTGAACGGAAAATATCCTGCCCGCGAAGAATTAGTGCAGCAATTGTTCGATGCCATTACCCGGGTAACTTCGCTTTGCCCTGTCCCTACAGCCGCACACGATAATGTAATTCGCGAAATGCTCGGGCATCATGTTCATGCCGAAATTTTTGACGCAAAGAATAATCTATTGAAAAGCTATTGGATAGGCGGACCATCCGTTGACGGACAAAATACATACATGCTGTTGGAGGTTGATGGCAAACCGGCCAGTCGCCCCCATATGACGTATGTGCCCGGAGTGAAAGGCTATCTCACTTTCCGTTACAATACTGATGAAGAAAACTGGAGAACAAGAGTGCTTTTCAATTACAAACCGGAGGAAATAAAATCGCTGAGTGTGGAATATCCTGCCGATCCCAAAAACTCTTTCACCATCGTAAACATAGCGAAAGACTCTTTCACGCTTTCGCCTGTTGATGAAAAGTTCCGAATCAACGATTCATATCAACAAAAATTCATTCAGCAGTATCTGGCTTTCTATTCTTCCATCTATATCGAAGCATTCGACAATAATTATTCTCTGAAAGATTCTGTGCAGAAAACCACCCCTTTCTGCACTATCACTGTTACCGAAAAAGACAATTCAGCCAATAAGGTAAAACTGTTTTATATGCCGATAAGCAAGCGAAGCAAAAGCCAGTTTGATACAAAAGGCAATGATATGACCTATGATATTGATCATTATCATGCTTCTATTCACGATGAAAAAGATTTTGCCATTGTGCAGTATTATGTTTTTGGGAAACTGCTGCGGAGCTACAAAGATTTCTTCTTTAAACCAGCGAAATAGCACTAACCGTTTCAACGGTTTAAATACTTTTGCGCGCTGATGAATTTCTCTAATCTCCATCGAAAAGATTTTGTTGAACAACTATCCTCACAGCAATTCGATTTACTCGTAATTGGCGGAGGCATTACCGGTTGCGGCATCGCCCTCGATGCTGCATTGCGCGGAATGAAAGTAGCGTTGATAGAGAAAAATGACTTTGCTTCGGGCACCAGTTCTCGTTCCACAAAATTGATTCACGGTGGACTTCGTTATCTTAAACAATTCGAAGTGAAATTGGTGCATGATGTAGGCAGCGAGCGCGCAGTAGTGCATCGCAATGCACGTCATATTGTGATTCCCGAAAAAATGCTGTTACCAATTGTAGAAGATGGTTCACTTGGTAAAAATTCATCTTCGCTTGGCCTGTTAGTTTACGATTTGCTCGCAGGAGTAAAAAAAGACGAACGCAGAAAAATGCTAAACAAGCATGAAACAATTAAAGCAGAGCCGTTACTAACTACCAATAAATTAGTAGGAGGAGGTTTATACTTCGAATACCGAACAGATGATTCGCGTTTGACGATTGAAATCGCCAAAAGTGCGTTTGCAAACAGAGCAACACTTTTGAATTATACAGAGAGCAAGAGTTTTATTTATGATAGCACGAAAAAAATTGTTGGGGTAAAAGCGCTTGATAAAATTTCAAATACCGAATTTGAAATACACGCAACCACCGTTGTGAACGCCTGTGGCCCCTGGGTTGATTTGCTTCGTAAAGAAGATAACTCTCTGAAAGGAAAACGTCTTCTGCTCACTAAAGGAGTTCACCTAGTTTTCCCTTACGACAAACTTCCGCTACAGCAAGCCGCTTACTTCGATGTGGGTGACGGCAGAATGATTTTTGCTATTCCGAGAAATCACATTACGTATGTTGGCACTACCGATACTGTTTACAACCAAAGCATTGATAAGCCACAATGCAATAAGGAGGATGCAGATTATTTGTTAAAGGCAGTAAACAAAATTTTCTCAACCGTTAATCTCAAACAGTCGGATATTGTTTCCAGTTGGGCAGGCCTTCGTCCGTTGATTTATGAAGATGGAAAATCAGCATCGGAGGTTTCAAGAAAAGATGAGGTAATGATTTCGCCTTCCGGTCTAATATCTATTGCCGGGGGAAAACTAACAGGCTACCGATTAATGGCGTCAAAGATTGTTGACCTGGTAGCAAAAAGACTGAACAAAGATTTCGGGAGTTGTAAAACCAAAAACTTCCGGCTAAGCGGGGGCGAGTTTGAAACCGAAGTAGATTTCTTAAAATCACTAGAATCATTTTTAGAAAAGGGCAGAGAAGAAAATATTCCATCGAAAAAAATACAGGAATGGTTTTTCAGATA
>CAIYOV010000349.1 GCA_903927935.1 uncultured Bacteroidota bacterium
GATTTAAAAGCATGTTCCATCAAATATTCTTTACCGTCAAATTCACGCGTTTCTTTTCCATTGGCTATTTCAGTTCCAACGCCAGCGGGTGTAAAAAATGCAGGAATACCATAACCCGCCATCATGCAACGTGTTGCAAGAGTTCCTTGCGGAATCAATTCTACTTCCAACTCACTGGAAAGCAACTGACGCTCGAACTCCGCATTTTCACCTACGTAACTCGAAATCATTTTCTTTACCTGACGTGTTTTAAGCATAAGGCCTATTCCAAAATCATCTACCCCGGCATTGTTCGAAATACATGTTAGCCCCTTTACTCCTTTGCGGATAAGTGCGGCTATTGAATTTTCAGGAATACCGCATAAGCCAAAACCACCTAACATAATCACCGCATTATCCGGTATGTCTTTCACCGCTTCATCGGCACTTTTTACTACTTTATTCATACTGTTTTATTTGAATTATTTTTTCCCTACTGCTTCTTCGCGTTTACTCATCTTCTCTAATATATTATCATACATTTTATTCAGCAATTTCGGATTGTCCTCATAAAATTTGTAGCTCTTCAAAAACTCCTGACGGGTGGTTCCGTGATTCTTAAAAATCTGTTCGTGATATTCTTCAGTCAACAGTTTTTCATTCATGCCTAACTGCGCTTTGTTTTCTGCAATTGCATCGGTAATATGCATGTCTGCCAAAATCATTTCCATCTTGTCCATCGCCATCACATCTTTCGGAATATCCGGCATGTCCGATTTACAGGCAGAAAGTAAAATAAGTATGAACGGAATAATTCTCTTCATATAGATTCGCATCAAAAATAGAATTACTGAATAAATGAATACCGAAAAATACAAACAACTGATTGACGAAATAAAACCTTTCAACGCAAAGTTGATTGCCGTGTCTAAAACGAAGCCCGTGGAAGATATTTCCCAATTATATAATGAGGGGCAACGAATTTTTGGAGAAAACAAAGTACAGGAAATGGTTTGGAAACACGAAGCCTTGCCCAAGGATATTGAGTGGCATCTCATCGGCCACCTACAAACGAACAAAGTAAAATATCTCACTCCGTTTGTAGCTGTGATTCACTCGGTTGACAGCATAAAACTTTTACAGGAGATAAATAAACAGGCAGAAAGAAACAATCGCGTAATCGATTGCCTGTTGCAAATTTCTATTGCCGATGAAGAAACTAAGTTTGGTTTGAGTGAAGAAGAATTACATCAACTACTTTCTTCTAAAGAATTTTTATTACTAAAGAATATCCGCATCTGCGGATTGATGGGAATGGCAACAAATACTACTGATGAAAAAAAAATTGGAACTGAGTTTTCAAATCTGAAGAAATTGTTTGAGATGGTGAAGCAAAAATATTTTGCTTATCAATCTTACTTTAAAGAGCTATCTATCGGCATGAGTTCCGATTACAAAATTGCTTTGCAGAATGGGGCTACATTAATCAGAGTTGGAAGTATTATTTTTGGAGACCGTTAAAACACAATCATGAAAACGAAATTTAGCTTACTTGTTACCATAATAACATTTTTGTTTTGTGGCGCCACTCGTGCGCAGTTTGTACCAACACCCGACCATGTAGTGGTGGTGGTATTAGAAAACCACGCGTACTCATCTATCATCGGCTCATCAGATGCCCCTTACATTAATAGTTTAGCGAGCGATACATTTGGTGCACTCTTCAGCAACTCACACGGAGTTACTCATCCAAGCCAGCCTAATTATATGTACCTATTTTCAGGATCAAGCCAGAATGTAATTCTTGATTTTACGCCAATAGCTGCGCTGCTTCCATTTACCACTACTAATTTAGGATCGTCATTATTACAAAACAACAAAACGTTTGTTGGCTATTCCGAAGACCTTCCTTCAGTTGGCTTTACCGGTGACGCATCCGGAGCTTACCATCGCAAACATGCTCCTTGGATCAATTGGCAGGATGGTACAACCAATGGAATTCCTGCTGCACTTAATCAACCGTTTACTTCGTCCCCCTCTAATTACAACAACCTTCCTACGTTATCTTTTGTCATTCCGAATCAGGACCATGATATGCATGATGGTACCATTGCACAGGCAGATACATGGCTTCAGCAGAATATTGATGCCTATGTGCAATGGGCAAAAGCAAACAATAGTTTACTAATACTGACTTTCGATGAAGACGATGGGATAATACCCGGAACAGGAAGCAATCAGATTGCAACAATTTTTGTAGGGCAAATGGTAAAGCGTGGACAATACAATGAAAATATTGACCACAATAACGTGTTACGTACAATGGAAGAAATGTATGGATTGCCATTTGCAGGCAATAGTTCTTCTGCTGTTGCTATTACCGATTGTTGGGTGTATAAACCAGTTAGTTATATGGGAGCTACACCTTTGTCTTTGTGTCCAGGAGGTACAGCTAATCTTATTGATTCAAGTACTAATTTTCCAACCAACCGGTTGTGGTTATTTTCCGGTGGCTCCCCTTCCATTTCCACATCTGCAAACCCTGTTGTTACTTATGACAGCGCAGGAGTTTATGATGTTACTCTCATTACAGGAAATCAGATGGGATACGATACATTGAAAATTCAAAATTACATTTCGGTTTATGCCAATCCCATTTTGCATTTGAGTGCAGATTCAATTGCTATATGCAAAGGAGATACCGCCATCATCACCGCTACCGGTGCTTCATTTTATAGCTGGCTGCCTGCTCCCGAAATATTTTATTCCGCAGGCAATATGATTAAAGCAAATCCCATAAGCAGTAATATTTATAAAGTAATAGGTTTAGCAAACGGATGCATAAGTGATACATTTAGTGTAACGGTTACTGTTGATACGCTGCAAATAACTGCGTTTAATATTACACCCAATAGCGACACTATTGTATGCCCTGGTTCTGTTATATCTTTTACAGCAAATGGAACTAACGGGGGAAATGCTCCAACTTATCAATGGAAAGTAAATGGAAATAACGTAGGAGCCAACTCAGCTAACTTCAGTACTTACGCTTCAGGAAACGGCTTTGCTGTAAATTGTATTTTTACCAGTAGTCTCAGTTGTGCAACTCCTAAAACTTTAAACAGTGGAATTGTAAATTTAAACATCAGCCAGCTTCCACATCCAACCATCACTTCTGTCGATTCTGCGTTATCGACTACAAGTGCAAGCGGCTATCAATGGCTCTTAAATGGTCAACCTATTAGTGGGGCTACATCACAAAATTATATTGCGATTGCCAGCGGAATTTATCAGGTGCAGGTATTCAATACAGAAGGATGTTCAGGTTTGTCGAATTCAGTGAGCGTGACAATAACTACAACCGGTCTTCACGATTTAGTTACGGAAATCCCATATACTATTTTTCCCAATCCGAATATCGGAAAGTTCACAGTTTCATTATTAAATGGAGAATATCGACTGAGCCTATTTGATATATCAGGAAGATTAGTTTATGAAACTACAGGAAACACCAAAGATCAAGAACCGGTTAATGTTACCATTCCAACTTTAGAAAAAGGAGTTTATCTTTTATCTGTAATACAATCCGGCCAAAAAGGAAATTCGAAAATATTGGTGGAGTAAAAAACTACCAAACGTTCTCTAAATCTTTTGCTTCGTATTCATGATTACGTGTAAAATAGTACGAATCAGTTGAAGGTTTTTTCAGTTGAAGGTTGTTGCTCTTGCTAAACAAACGCGACAAAAGAGCAATAGGGAAAAGAATAAGAAAGAACACAGCAGAGAGAATTACTTTGCTCATTACCGCACCCATCATCTCACCTAACTTCAACCACGCCCACGAAATTTTAGAGGTTAGATATTTCGAGAACATACCAATCAAACCAAGGACAATACTTAATGTTAGATAATACGCATGTTGCTTCTTAGTAATAAAGAAAAGAACTGCCAACGACACACAAAGCGTCAGAATGGTTTCTAATTCCTTTTCGCGGGTAGATTTAGGTGTTTTCATTTAGAATAAAGTATAAACAAATGGAGCAACTGCAGAACCTCCTCCGATAACAATTAATACTCCGATAAGCAGCAAAACGATAATCACAGGAAGCAACCACCATTTTTTGCGCTCCATTAAAAATTTCCACAGGTCTTTTAAGAAATCCATAGCTTACAATTTAGTCTAATTTAAATTCTTTTCTCCAGTCATCCTTTTCTTTCCACTCCGGTTGTTCGGTTTTGCCAAGCAAATAACTTCCAACAACCAGATAATCCATTTCAGTCCGCATAAAACATTTATAGGCATCTTCAGGGGTACAAACAGGCGGTTCTCCGCGAACATTGAAACTTGTATTCACCATTACCGCGTAGCCCGTTTTTTGTTTAAAGGTATCCAGCAATTTCCAATATCGTTCATTTGTTTCCTTATGGATGGTTTGCACACGTGCAGAAAAATCAATGTGTGTAATTGCAGGTAAATCTGAACGCAACACATATAATCTTTCCATTAAAGACATGCTGTTGTAGTCAATCGGCATTTTATTTCTGCGTGATTCTTTTACCGGTGCAACAATGAGCATGTAAGGCGAAGCTGTATCCAAATCAAAATACTCTTTGCAATCGTCTGCTTTTACAGATGGGGCAAATGGACGAAATCCTTCGCGGTATTTTATTTTCAGATTGAGTTTCTTCTGCATTTCAGGATTGCGTGCATCGCCTAAAATAGTTCGGTTGCCCAATGCTCGCGGTCCAAATTCCATCCTTCCCTGAAACCATCCAACTACATTTCTTCCGTTAATCAAATCAGCAACTCTTGAATAAAGGTCATCCAAGTTTTCATATTTCTTCGAAATCGCTTTATATTTTTTCAAATCAAGTTCAATATCCATATCTGAAAATTCGGGTCCGAGATAAGCGCCCTGCATTTCGTCATGCACATTACAAAGTTTCCGTTCCTGATTGAAATGAATAAAGTAAGCCGCCTGTGCAGCACCTAATGCTCCACCAGCATCACCGGCAGCAGGCTGAATGAAAATATCTTTAAACAATTTGGAGCGAAGCAACTTGCCATTCGAAACACAATTCAAAGCAACTCCACCAGCCATTGTCAAATAATCGCATCCGGTTAACCGTTTTGCTTCGGTTGCCATTTTCAAAACAATTTCTTCTGTTACCTGCTGAATCGCATAGCCTAAATCGCAATGATGTTGTTGTAATTCTTCTTCCTCTTCTTTCCTTTTAAAACCAAAAAGCTGTTCCCATTTATCATCGTACACCATTCTTAATCCAGAGGCATAGCTGAAATATTCCTGATTGAGCCAGATACTTCCGTCATCTTTTATATCCAATAATTTTTCTTTAATGGTTTTGATATAGTCAGCAACTTTAGGCGAATCAGGATTACCATAAGGTGCAAGACCCATCAATTTATATTCACCGGAATTAACTTTAAAACCAAGGAAATAAGTAAAAGAAGAGTACAACAAACCAACTGAGTGAGGAAAACGGAGTTCTTTCAAAATCTCAATAGAATTTCGTTTGCCAATTCCAATAGAAGCAGTTGCCCACTCCCCAACTCCATCTATTGTAAGAATTGCCGCCTCCTGGTAAGGTGAAGAATAAAACGCGCTGGCAGCATGAGAGAGATGATGTTCAGGAAAAAGAAATTTCACTTTACTTTTATCATACCCATAAATCTTATCCAATTCTTCGTGCATAATTCGTTTGAGAAACATTTTCTCTTTCAACCAAACAGGCATCGACTTGATGAACGAAACAACTCCTTTGGGTGCAAATCCATAATATGTTTCGAGGAGTCGCTCAAATTTCAAAAGCGGTTTATCATAAAATGCAACTGCATCAACATCGTTGATATTTACACCGGCATATTTTAAGCAAAACTGAATCGCATTAATAGGAAAGGATGCATCATGTTTAATACGCGTAAACCTTTCTTCCTGCGCAGCAGCTATTATTTTTCCATCCTGAATGATAGCAGCGGCAGAGTCGTGATAAAAAGCGGAGATTCCCAGAATGGTCATAGTTCTGTCCGCA
>CAIYOV010000350.1 GCA_903927935.1 uncultured Bacteroidota bacterium
AAATATGTTTTTGCGTGTTTTTAAGAAAGAAGAAATGATGGAGGTATGGGTGCAAAAGCCCGATGGAAAATACCTGAAGTTTAATGAGTTTAAGATTTATGCAATGAGCGGCACACTTGGCCCTAAACGGGAGCAGGGCGATTGTCAGGTTCCGGAAGGGTTTTATTATATAAACGATTTTAATCCGGTTAGTAATTATCATTTATCACTGGGTATTAGCTATCCGAACGAATCAGATATGTATTTGAGTAATGCTTCGCATAAAGGGGGTGAAATTTATATTCACGGAGGGAAAGCAAGTGCTGGCTGTATGGCTATGAGTAATTACTACATAGAAGATATTTATATCTGTGCCGTAAAAGCAAAAACAAACGGACAGCTAAAAATACCGGTTCAGATTTATCCTTTTAAAATGAGTATAGAGAACATGAATTATTATACCCGCTTTCCGCAACTTAGTAAGAACCTAAAACTCTGGAAGAATTTAGCTGAAGGTTACAATCTGTTTGAAAGAACGAGAAGTTTACCCGAAGCCTATGTAGGGTTGGATGGGTATTATCAGTTCATTGACCCGACTTCTTCTTCGGCTTCAGCAAAATAATTTTACTTACTGTTCCTGCTTCTCTTAGTTTCGCTTTATGAAAATAGTGAAGCGGGTATTTGTTTTATTGATTGTAATAAGTGTAGTAGTGGCCGGTTATTACCGTGTTTGGTTTTTACGTCAGCCGGATAGAAATATTCCCAACAATAATTCGGTTTTTGTTGCACCGGCAAACGGAAAAATTGTTTCGGTAAATAAATGGAGCACCGCCAGCCTTACTATTCTTAAAAAGGAATTAGGTATTATCAACGTGTGGACAAAAGATGTGGATACTGCAGGGACTATTATCTCTATTCAAATGGATGTTACGAACGTACATTATCAGCGGGCACCTACAGGAGGAAAAGTAATTTCTGAAAAGTATGTGAAAGGAAGTTTTAATAACGCGGTGGTGATGAGTAATAGTTTTGGTATCCGTTTCGAGAATGAGCATAATGAGTTTTTAATGGAGACCACAACCGGTGAAAAATATAAGGTGATTCAAATTGCAGGATTTGTGGCCAGAAGAATTGTTGATTACACCAAGCCTAATCAGGAAGTAAAGCAAGGCGAAGTTATAGGCCTTATAAAATTAGGCAGCCAGGTAACAGTTTTGTTGCCGCATGATGTAAATGTGATAGCAAAGACCGGTGATGTAACTATTGACGGAGAAACGATTATTGCTACACAGTAGTTTTTCTCCCCCAGAAAAAAGCCAGCGCCCCTCCGCTTATTAAATGCCATACGCCCCAGCTGGCGGCAACAATGGCCATTCCGCCCAGGCCGTTGAAGAAGGTGAAAATTAGAATCAACCCCAGGCCTACATTCTGGATACCGGTTTCGAAAGCGATGGTTTTTACATCGCGGTATTCTAAGCGCATGAGTCGGGCAAATAAAAAACCACCGGAAAGCGCCACAGCATTGTGAATAACCACCAGCGGCATAATGGTTGTGAAGTTGGCTACGAAAACTTTTGCATTACCGGCAAATGCCGCAATTAGAAAAGCGGCAAAGGCTAGAAGCGAAAACTTTTTCATAACGCGGCTCAGCTTTTCAGCAAACACAGGTTTGTTATAGTTTAAAAAAATGCCAACCACCAAGGGAATGCCAATGACAAAAATGATAGTTTGAAAAACATCAATCACATCCAGGTGAATCGTTTTAAGTAGTGCGGCAGTGCCGGTATCTAAACTTCCGTAGAAAGAAAAGTTGAAGGGGGTCATAACAATGGCGAGCAGGTGCGAAACCGAGGTAAGTCCGACAGCCAGCGCGGTGTTTCCTTTAGCCAGATGAGTAAACATATTGCTCATGTTTCCTCCGGGGCAGGCACCCACCAAAATCATTCCAAGCGCAACTGATGGTGGTGGATGTAAAAGTTTTACCAGTGCAAAGGTGAGCAGTGGCAGCAAAAGGAAATGTGCCGAAAGGCCAATAAACGTGGTCTTCTTATTTTTAAGCAGGTTGATGAAATCTTCTTTCTTCAGTTCAAGCGCAATGCCGAACAGGATTAGCCCGATGATGATATTGAGCACAAACAGGCCATACTCGCTGAAAGAAATTTTTATGGTGTCGAGTTCATTCATTTTTCACAACCCTATTGGTTTTAATTAACGAGCCCCGTTGTGCCATAAGAAAGCATGGTTTCATAGTTCTGGAGGCCAGTGAGATGATGAGCAAATTAGCAGATTAAATACGAATACAGGAACAGGTGAATTATATTTGGAGCGCAATGGCCGATGTAGCTCAGTTGGTAGAGCGATTCTTTCGTAAAGAATAGGTCGGGGGTTCGAGTCCCTTCATCGGCTCATTTTATTTAACCGAAAAGGAAAATGCAGTAGCGCTTATTGATTTCTATTTTCTCTTTCTTCCACTCCGCAACTTTTTTGGTACGGATAAATTGGGTAGGCAAAGTAAGGTCGCAGGCAATGCACAGGTTGGTTTCATCGTTGCAGGTTCTCAAAACCTCTTCTAATAATTTCTGATTGCGGAAAGGCGTTTCCATAAAAAGCTGTGCACCGGTACGCGCAGCAGCTTCCAGCTTTTTTATTTTATCAATTCGCTCCGCACCTTCAATAGGCAGGTAACCGTGAAAGCAAAATTGCTGTCCGTTAAAGCCCGAAGCAATTAAAGCAAGTAAAATAGACGAAGGACCAACCAGCGGAACCACTTCAATATTATTGCGGTGCGCAAAGGCAACTACTTCGCTGCCCGGGTCGGCAATGCAGGGGTTGCCGGCTTCAGAAATTACACCGGCATTTGCACCACGTAGAACATTTTGCAACAGCATCAAACAGTTTTGTTGTTTGGCGTGTTTATCTAATTCGTGTATGGTAACTTCTGTATCAAAATTCTTTTTAAAGCCAATGGCGCGCAAATATCTGCGGGCTGTGCGGGCATCTTCTACAATAAACTCATTCAACTCCTGCACACAGTTTTTTATCTGGTCGGGTATAATAGAAAGATTGTCTTCGCCTAAGAATGACGGAATAAGAAAAAGTTTTCCCTGAGGCATGTGTCTAACCGGTTTATTTTTTTTGTTGATGCTGTTTTTTATACTTCCGAATTTGCCGCCTTTGTTTGAACGATAGCCTTTCGCTAGTGTCTTTACTAAACACTTTCAAAAACCAATTCCTTACGGCTGTTGCTCCTGCTTTTTTTTTACCGTATCCATTACCGGTGCGCAATCCCAATTTATACTGATAATAGAAGAAGAGTCTTCCGGTGCCGAAAACTCATCGTGTTTTAACTGCACCGCCCGGTCATTAAAACTCTTTCGCAAAAAAGCACCCACAATAGGCATAGCCGCGGTAGCACCGGCACCGGAGTGGTTCGATGCAAAGTGAACACTCGGCTGCTCAAAGCCCACCCATGCTCCTACTACTATATCCGGATTGTAACACATAAACCAGGCATCTGCATTGCTCTGTGTGGTACCGGTTTTGCCGGCCAGCGGCATCTGCAAACCATAACGCGGACGAAGTGATGCGGCCGTACCCTTATTAATAACCCCCTTCAGCATCTCGGTAAGTGTGTAGGCCGTTTTTTCTGGTATAGCCTCTTTTTGCGTTGGGCTAAACTGCGCCAGCACAGTACCGTTTTTATCTTCAATGCGACTTATAAAATAGGGTTTACTGTAAGTGCCCAGGTTGGCAAAGCAGGTGTAAGCTCCCACCATTTCGAAAAGCGAAATATCGCAGGTGCCCAAACAAAGCGAAGGTACGGCATCGAGCGGACTTTCTATTTCACAGCGGTGCGCAAATTCTACTAAGGCATTCGGGTCGCCAATGTCGCACATAATGCGCGAGGTAATCCGGTTGTCCGAAGCGGCAAGTCCATCTTTCATAGGCACCATTTCGCCTTCGGCCCACTTACCGGTGCCATCCGGATTCCAGCTCGCATCAATACCCGGGCACTCCGGTGCTAAGTATGGAATGAGCGAACACGGCTCGTAATTCCGCTCAAGAGCGAGCGCATATAAAAATGGTTTCATGGTTGAACCTACCTGGCGCTTGGTGGTTTTCTTCACGTGGTCTAATTGGAAGTAACGGATGTTCGGTCCGCCAATCCACGCCTTTACTGCACCGGTCTTGGCATCTACCGCTAAAAAGCCAACCTGAATAATCTGCAGGTAGTAACGCAGCGAATCAAGCGGACTCATCACCGTATCTACCGTTTGTGTTTTATCGCCATGCCAGTTAAAAATCTCCATCTTAATTTTAGTTTCAAACACTTTCTTTATTTCCTCCTCGCTTTTTCCCTGCGCTTTCAAATCCTGATACCGGTCGCTTTGTTTCATCATTTTCTCCAGCAAATCGGGTTTGGCGCGGCTGCCTATTTTCCACGGGTCGCGTCCGTGCCATTCTTTAAAGTAAGCATCCTGCAAATCAGTAAGGTGTTCCTGAACGGCTGTTTCTGCATACTTCTGCATGCGAGAATCAATCGTGGTAAAAACTTTCAATCCATCTTCATACACATCCCACTTGCTGCCATCGGGTTTCAGATTTTTATCGCACCAGTTTTTTAATTCCTGACGGATATACTCACGGATGTAAGTACCCACGCCTTCGCGGTAATCGGGATTGTGAAAGTTGAGTTTGATTTTAAGTTTAGAAATAGAATCATATTGCGGCTGTGTGAGCGCATTAGCCTCTACCATTCTCCGCAGCACTAAATTTCTGCGCTCGGTTGCCCGCTCTGTGTGGGTTCGCGGATTGTAAAGGGCGGGACCGTTCAACATGGCAACCAGCAAAGCGGCTTCTTCCGGTTTTAATTCTTTAGGTGTTTTGTAGAAATAGGTAAACGCGGCAGTTTTAATTCCATACGAGTTGTAATGAAAACCAACAGTGTTGAAATAAAGATTAATAATTTCTTCTTTGGTGAATGTGCGCTCTAACTTTGCCGACAGCACCCACTCTTTTATTTTCTGCGATAAGCGCCTGAATACACCGGCATGCTGAAAGTCCTGATGAAATAGATTTTTTGCCAGCTGTTGTGTAAGTGTAGAGCCGCCACCACCCTCCATTCCCGGAACAAAAGCCAGCGTAATGGCGCGGAACAGTCCAATTAAATCAATTCCGCTATGGCTGTAAAATCGTTTATCCTCGGTAGCTACCAAACCATTTACTAGGAATGGAGAAAGTTCATCGTAAGAAATTTCAATCCTGTTCTCATTGTAATAGGAGCCCAACACTTCGTAATCGGCAGAATAAATGGTGGTGCTTACTGCATTGTTTGGATTTTGAATGGCCTCCAGATCGGGCATTTTGCCGAGCAAACCATAATTCACCCCAATAAAAAACAGAGCTATGAAAAGCATTAATGACCACAGCACAATCTGCACCCGGATGAATACTTCCCAAAAACTTTTCGGATTGAATTTGAAAAAACTACCGATTGCCCATTTTGATTTTGCCACAAAACAAATTTATGCAGATGCGTAACACATAACGCTAAGCATGCAAAATCATTATAACAACACGGGTATTTTTGAATAGAAGAGAGGACAATTATTTCTCCTTGTGTTGCACAGTAAGTTCTAATGCTTTGTAAAATTCCTCCCCGTATTTTCTAATCAACGCCTCTTTCAAAAATTTATATACGGGAACCTTCAATGCCTTTCCGTTCTTACAGGCAGCCTTACATACATGCCAGCGTTCGTAGTTCACCGCATCATAATGCTTATACTTAGTAATACGTATAGGGTAGAGGTGACAGCTAATAGGTTTTTTCCAGTCAATTACTTTATCGTTATATGCTTTTTCTATACCACAACCCACCACCCCATTCTTATCGCGCACCAACCAGGCACAGCCTTCATCTTTCTTCATCAAGGGCGTGCAACATTCTTTATTCTCTTTCACTCGCACATACTTACCCAGCTTTTCAATGGTAGCTATTCCTTCTTCGGTTAGGTATGGTTTTACTTTATCGTAAACAGCATCCAGAATTTGCAATTCACTTTTATCGAGTGGGGCGCCAAAGTCACCGGCTATACAGCAAGCTCCTTTGCAAGCAGCAAGGTCGCACACAAATTGTTCTTCTACCACATCATCGCTGATGGTTTTATCGTCAATAACAATCACGCTTTTTTAATTTCGCGCAAGATGAAAAAATTATTTCTCTTTCTTTCCCTGCTCATTTTTCTTACGGTAGACGCACAATACAACTCTCTTCTCTGGAAAATTTCGGGCAATGATTTAAAGCAGCCATCCTATCTTTACGGCACTATGCATACCAGCGACTCCCGCGTGTTTGCATTCAGCGATAGTGTAATGCCCTATTTCTCTTCAGCTAAAGCATATGCCATGGAGCTAGACCCAAAGGAATCATTCAACATGAGTTTGCTCTCGAAGCTGATGATGGGCAAAGAATACTCTCTCAAAAAAATGATGCCCGAACGGGAATATCATGTGCTTGACTCGATCGTGAAAAAAGAAATCAGTTTTTCTGTTGCATTGTTTGATAATGTGGCACCGGTTTTCACTATGACTATTTTTGAAGCAAGCGGAATGGAGTTGAGTGACTCCGGCATTACGGCAAACAAAGAGGTGCTGGATATGTATTTCTATAAGCAGGCTAAGAAGAAAAGAAAAAAAGTAATAGGAATTGAAACAGTAGATGAGCAACTCAGCGCCCTTAACTCATTAAGTTATCAGGAACAGGCGGATTTGTTGCTTAAAGAAATTCGTTCGTTCGAAGAAAATAAAACAGAAGTAACCGACATCGTAAAATATTATCTGGCACAAAACTTAGACAGCCTGGCTACAACCGATTCCGATGCACAAATGCCGGAGAAATTTTACAAGGCACTTATTACAGACAGAAACATCCGGATGGCAAATCGGATTTCTGATTTTATTAGAGAGCAAACAACCTTTATTGCCATAGGCGCCCTGCATTTACCCAAACCGGACGGAGTGATTGAATTGATGCGCAAGAAAGGATTTACAGTAGAAGCGGTTAGAAAATAAAAAAGCCGTTCAACATGTTGAACGGCTTTTAAACTGTTTTTAATCTAATCTCATTTCCCCAGGTAAAACTCTTCGTTCCCCTTTCTCATCGTCAGGTTATTCTTGGTCAAATCAAGGATGCGGTAAATTTCAACTGTAGAACCCGAATCATTTTTTAATTGTAAATCTTCTTCACTATTAATTAATTCCCATTTACCGATTTCCATGTGGGGGGTAATGGTGGTATCTACAAAATGAAATTTAGTGGTATCAATAGTATAGGCCATCAACACAGAATCGTAACCTATGGTATCGTAAATTGTAAGCGAATCGGGTCTGAAAGAAAAATTTTGCCATGCTTTGGTATAAACCTGATCTTGGCCTATTACTAATTGCCAG
>CAIYOV010000351.1 GCA_903927935.1 uncultured Bacteroidota bacterium
CCTTTGTAATACATAATCTCGCGACCGAAACCTTTCAACTCCATTCCTCCTTGCGGGTTGATGAAAATTTTATCGGCAGCAGTAGCCAGGTAATACGATTTCTGGTTTAATACCTCGCCATAGGCGTAAACAAACTTTCCGCTCTTACGAAAGTCTGCCAGCGACTGACGGATAACTTCCAGCGTAGCCAGACCATTATCGTTCATGCCCAGCTCCAGATAAATGCCTTTGATGTTATCATCCTTCTTTGCCTTAGCAATGCTCTCACGAATTTCAGTTAAGCCGATGGCCTTTTTCTGTGGCTTTAAGTTGAAGATGTTCATGCCCGCAAACGGATTATCGTTTGTCTTTTCAGGTATAACATAATTCAAATCGAGCTTAAGAATAGAATTAGCGGCAACGGTTGCCTTTTTTTCTTTACCGGCAGATGCGGCAATGCCGGCAATTATAAAAATGCCGAGCAGCATAAACAGGAACAGGCCTGTAATGGTGGCAAATACGAACTTGAAAAATTGTCTCATTGTTTTGTTTTGATGGTTTGACGAATGTCTTGTGTCGAAATTTTAATTGGAAGGCAATTATAATACTTTTGAAAAGTTATGGCAGATGTTTATTTATTGCTCGGCTCGAATGAAAATGACCGTTTAAAGAACCTTGAAAGAGCCTGCAAACTTATTGAATTGAAGTGTGGTAAAGTCCTGAAACAATCAGCGCTTTACGAAACCGAAGCATGGGGATTGAAAGAACAGAACAGTTTTTTAAATCAGGCGGTGATGATAGAAAGTTCCCTTGCTCCAGCGGAACTTCTGACCTTACTTAAAACCATAGAGAAGAAAGTTGGCCGAGTAGAAACGGTGAAATGGGGCCCGCGTGTTATCGATATTGATATTCTGTTTTACGGAAATGAAATAACAGAGAGTGAAGAATTGCAAATACCGCACCCGTTTCTGCACCAACGGAAATTTACTTTGGAACCATTGAATGAAATTGAGCCAAGGTTTATTCATCCGGTGCTGCAAAAAAATATTCGGGTATTGTTGAAGGAATGTTCTGATACTTCGCTTGTAAAAAAGCTGAACTGAATTACATTCGTCCGTGAGCATGCAACAACAATTCAAGTACAATTTCATAACGATAGAGGGATGTATAGGCGCAGGTAAAACTACGCTGTCCAAACAGCTTGCGCGGGACTTTAACGGCAAGTTGATTCTTGAACAGTTTGAAGACAATCCTTTTCTGCCCGGATTTTATAAAGACCCGGCCCGACATGCTTTTCCGGTTGAGTTGTATTTTATGGCAGAGCGCTTTCAGCATTTAAAGAAACTGTTGAGTGAGGCAGATATTTTTAAAGCATTTACGGTTTCAGACTTTTTGTTTCAGAAGAGTTTAATTTTTGCCAACAACAACCTGACGGATGATGAATCGAAACTGTATCGCACTTTGTTTGATATCATCAATCCAAGTTTGCCAAAGCCCGATATTATTTTGTATTTGTATGCACCGGTAGAGAAACTCATAGACAACATCCGCCAACGCGGACGAGATTATGAAATGAATATCCAGCCGGAGTATCTCGAAAAAATTCAGAATGCTTACTTAGATTATTTCCGACATCAACAACATTCTATTGTGGTGTTGGTGAACACTACCAATCTGAACTTTGTAGACCTAAAGAATGATTACGAATTCATTCTCGAAATTCTGAAAACGGAATTCGAATCGGGATTGCACTACATGTAGTGCTTATTTCTTTGCCAACATTTCTATCCGCTGCTGCTCTACCACATCGCTGTTGATGTAAGTGTCAAAATCCATTTCTTTATCGAGCATTCCTTTCGGGAAAATTTCGATAACGCGGTTGGCGATGGTTTCCATTAACTCATGGTCACGCGAAGTGAAGAGAATTGTTCCGCGAAAATCTTTCATGCCGTTGTTGAGAGCGGTGATAGATTCGAGGTCTAAGTGGTTCGTAGGTTCATCGAACAGCAACACATTGGCACGCATCAACATCATGCGCGAAAACATGCAACGCATTTTTTCTCCACCCGATAGCACATTGCATGGCTTCAATACTTCTTCACCCGAGAAAAGCATTCTTCCCAGAAAAGAACGGATGTAGGTTTCGTCTTTATCTTCTGTAGAATATTGACGCAGCCAGTCAATCAGGTTGTCATTCACGCCTTCGAAGAAAGGCGCATTATCATTTGGTATGCTTGCCTGAGTGGTGGTAACACCCCATTGAACACTTCCTTTATAATCTTTATCGGCACCGGAGAGAATATTATGAAAAGCCGAAAGGGCCACGCTATTGTTTCCTAACACAGCAATCTTGTCGCCTTTCTTTACTGTAAAACTTACATTGCTGAAATACACTTCGCCATTCACCGTCTTCGATAAATTCTTCACCTCAAGAATTTCATTTCCAGCTTCGCGGAGGAAACTATTGAAAACAATTCCCGGATATTTTCTGCTTGATGGCTTAATATCTTCCAGATTGATTTTATCCAATGCCTTTTTACGGCTCGTTGCCTGGCGGCTCTTTGATGCATTGGCAGAGAATCTGCGAATGAAATCCTGCAACTCTTTTATCCGGTCTTCCGCTTTTTTATTCGAATCTACTTTTTGGCGCGCTACTAATTGCGAACTCTGATACCAGAACGAATAGTTGCCGCTGTAAATGGTCATCTTGCTGAAATCAATATCAACGATGTTGGTGCACACTGCATCCAGGAAGTGACGATCGTGGCTCACCACCAGAATGATTCCCTGATAATCGGCAAGAAAATCTTCGAGCCAGTTGATGGTGTGAACATCGAGGTTATTTGTAGGCTCATCTAAAAAGAGAATATCGGGGTTTCCGAAAAGTGCCTGCGCCAAAAGTATACGCACTTTCTGATTTCCGTCTAACTCTTTCATCAGTTTCTGATGAAGTTCTTCTTTAATTCCCAGATGGCTCAACAGTTCACCGGCAGAACTTTCGGCATTCCACCCATCCATTTCGTTGAAAGTATTTTCTAACTCACCTGCGCGGTGTCCGTCATCTTCGGTAAAATCTGCTTTGGCGTAAAGGACTTCTTTTTCCTGCATAATTGCCCAAAGTGTTTTGTGCCCCATTAACACGGTTTGCAGTACTGGTATTTCATCAAACTCAAATTGATTTTGTTTCAGAGACGCCACACGCATTCCTTTGCTGAATGCAACGGTGCCAGTGGTAGGATCTACATCACCCTGCAATATTTTCAGAAAGGTCGATTTGCCTGCTCCATTGGCCCCAATAATGCCGTAGCAGTTACCGGTGGTGAACATCAGGTTTACATCTTCGAACAAAACACGCTTGCCGTAACGCAGCGATAAATTATTTACTGTAATCACTTATTGCTTATTTTTTAAGAGGTGCGAATGTAAAATTTTGGAGGGAAGTGCGGTTAGTTAGTGTTCGCGGCTATCTTTTATTGATGTATTTATGCAGTTGATTCAAACCATTATATGTCAGCAGCCGATAAGGAAGTTTTTTTTGCCCGCCTTACTGAAAGTATAACTCAACAGCAGTTTACTAAGCTAACGCTTAGTGACAAACGTGATAAAACGAAAGAGCTGAAAAATGTTTTCGTAAAGCCGGTGATGCTCAAACACGGTTTACATCTTTCGTTTGTTTACAGGTATCCCACCAAAGATATTACCAAAAACTATGACCTGAATGATGCGCTTGTTCTTCTCCAAGCGATGATGAATAATGACTTTTTTAAAGCCGATTTGTTTACCACCATTAGTGACCATCACTTTGCGATTGATAAAAATGGTAAGACCATTCTCAAACAAAAAGCACCTACCCTCAGCGAACAGGTGGCGGCAGAACATGACCACGCCAAAAAAAGATACGTAAACGCGGAACATAATATTTACCTGTATGAACTAGGTATTACTTCAGCCGAAGGCAAAGTGAAAAGCGACAAGCAGGATAAATACCGTCAGATAAATAAGTATGCAGAGATTGTAGAAAGCATAGTGAAAGATGCCGCACTGCCTGCTGTTTTTCAAATTACCGATATGGGTGCAGGCAAAGGCTACCTTACTTTTGCGTTATATGATTATCTGACTAATACAATGAAACTATCTCCTTGTATAACTGGTGTGGAAATGCGCCTGGGGTTAGTAGATAGTTGCAACCAAATAGTAGAGAAAGCAGGATTTACAAAGCTGAATTTTGTTGCCGGGTCTATTGATACAGCTGAATTACCCAGCACAGATATGCTTATTGCTTTGCATGCTTGTGACACCGCTACCGATCAAGCAATTTACCGCGGCATTACCGGTGGAGCTAAAGTGATTATCTGTGCACCATGTTGTCATAAGCAAATCCGCAAACAACTGCAACCTTCAAACGATTTAAAAGCCATTACCAAATTTGGAATTCTTGAAGAGCGACAAGCCGAAATATTAACAGATACGATTCGTGCCCTTATTCTTGAAGCCTTCGGCTATAAAACCAAAGTGTTTGAATTTATTTCTACCGAACACACTGCTAAGAATCTATTAATTACAGCTGTAAAAACTGATACAGGTTCGGTTGTAAAAAAAGACGTGTTAGAACAAATAAAAAATCTGAAAGCTTTGTTTGGCATTCAATTCCATCAGTTGGAGAAGTTGATGGAGATATAATAAATGAAGTACTTTCTATTTCAGTTTCCCAGCCAAACTTCCTGTCAATGCACCAAAGCCTGCTACTAATCCACCGACCATACCAGTGATCAAATAGAGAGTTGTTGTGCTGCCTTTTGTAAGTGCTTTCATTAGCTCCGCTACTTTAGCAACAAGAATATTATCGTTGGCAGAAGACAGCATGTAAGCATAAATAGTCCAGAGTAAAAAAATAGCGGTAAATGCCGATAGAAAAGCCATGATAGAATTTTGCTTAATAAAGTAAGCAACCACAAATGCAACAACAGCTATAATCCACCATGGAAGAAATAATTGCAATAGCAGAGAAACTATAGAAGTAAGAATTATAGAGAGAAGGAAATTTTTCATGTTTTTATTATTTCGGTTTGTAGGTAGATGTAAATAATTTTTTATTCCCGAGTTCATCGCCTTGTTTCACAAAATTCGCTTCAAAATATTCTCCTCTAGCCCATGACGAAACCATGTTATCGTAAAATTTACTCCCTGGGTTGCCCGATTGTCCACCCGGATAAACTACATAACCTTTCATCGCTCCTTCATCCACAATCATTCTCCATGACGGACCGTGCGTACCGTTGGTAGCGTTTATGATTCCGTTATTGCCGCCATTGTAAACATTCAGACTGCTGAATGCATCCTGTTTAGCTAAGTGTGCCACTTTAGTTGCCTTATGTGTTCCCCAGTCTATAATAGAATCCGGATGATGATATTCTTCCATGATGTTCTGCATAGCTAACTGGAATGAATAAGTAACAATATCATTCCGTTTTTCCTTTTGGCGTGTAGCTTTATTATCGTAGAAATCGCTGGTGCTGTCAGTCTGCAAAAATTTAATGGTCACCATTTGATTCGGACGCTTCATTGGATAAGTAGGGTCGCTCATCTCATCCCACAGCCAGTCGCGCAAAGTGCTCCACCATTCTTCAAAATATACGGCAGCTTTCGAATCCGGATTATCATAATAATCCCAAGTCAGCATTTTATCTATTGCCGGTTTAAATGCAGAATTTACTTTACTCATATCAAGACAATGCAACATTATCGGTAATGCTTCCTGTGCAAACAAGTTGTAATTATCGTTTTGCATTTTCTTCATAAAGTCCACATCAATTTCTTTCCCATCAGCTAGTAGTTTATTGATACGTCTGTTACGGAATTGTTCGTAAACACCAACACCAGGATAGTAATAAGGATAAGTAGAATCTGTAGGATGTTGGTTTGCGCTGCTTACAAAGCCGCGTTCCGGGTTTTCGATATGCGGATTTGCCTCGGCAGGAATAAAATCTGTCCATTCATCCTTTGATGTTGTTCCGTCACTTAAATATTTGCCTTGTTCAGTTGCCTTATTGCGAATCGGAAATTTACCCTGCTCTTTAATTGCAATATCACCGCTACGCGAAGCGAAAACAAAATTCTGCGCAGGACAGGTGTAGGTCTTCAATGCATTTATGTAATCATCATGATTCTTTCCCTGATTCAATTCATAAAATGTTTTGAATTCGTTGGATGGGAGATGAGCTGTCCAACGCATGGCTAAATACTTTTTGCTTTCAGCTATTCCAAAACTATCATCAAACACTACCGGACCAAACCGTGTGTAAAGAACGGTATCTATTCTTTCTGCAGTGCCTCGCACTTTGTAATGTTCAACGCGTTTCTCAGTATTTACCCATTGACCATTGTACTCGTATTCGTTTTTCGAATCATCTTTAAATTTCAGTTTATACCAATCACGCACATCGCGGCCCGCATTGGTAACGCCCCACGAAATAGAATCGTTGAAACCGATAATTACAGCCGGTGAACCCGGAAGAGTTGCTCCATATACATTCATGCCTGGAGAAACCAAATGCATTTCGTACCAAATAGAAGGAAGCGACAATTGCAAGTGCGGGTCGTTGCAAAGAATGGGCTTGCCGCTTTTGGTTTTTGTACCGCTAACTGCCCAGTTGTTTGAACCGTTTATTTCATCAGGTTTCTGCAAGACATTTGCATACATTTCAGATTTCAGATTTCTAACTTCCGCTGTTTTATTTGTTTCGGATTTCGTATTTGGAGTTTCGTATTTTGTTCCGATAGGAATGATAGGATCATCGCCCGGCCAGAAATCAGGATATAATTTTCCGAAATTCTCTTCGCCAAATTTTGCAATGAAATTGGTGTTCTCAATATCATATTCATACACCGAAAGCATGTTCGCCATGTTCTTCAACAATAACGCAACCTTAATGGGCTTCCATTCTTCTGGGGAATAGTCAAGCAGTTTATATTCCAGCGGATAGTCCTTCGGTTTAAGATTTTTGATATATGCATTAACCCCATTGGAATAAGCAGCAATTAATTTTCTACTTGGCTCATCCTGCTTAATAAAGTCTTCCGCTTTTTCTGCACCATATCCCATTCCAATTCTACGCTGCAAACGGTCATTTTCTAACGCTTTTTCTCCGGCAACCTCACTCACTCGTCCTGCAGCGTTGTGCGTTTGCACTTCCATCTGCCACAAGCGGAATTTAGCAGTAATATATCCCTGCATGTAATAAAGATCTTCATCATTTTTTGCAAACACATGCGGCACTAAGCGGTCATCGAAATAAACTTTTACTTCCTCTTTCAATCCATCCAGACTGCTCTCTTCGTCTTTCCATGCTTTTACATTTTCGGCATTCTGCCAAAATCCGGTGAAAGGATTCAGGAATTTTCCAAACGGTGGTATTTGTCCGATTTTAGAACCAAGAGCAACAATAAGTGCAATCGTAATGGCAAGTGAGAGCAGTAGTTTGAAGTATTTCACGTTACGTTTTTTGAAAGAGCTAAAATAGGTTTTAACAACATCTATGAAAATAAAAATACAGGCACATTAAACCATTTTAATTTAGTTAGGTCAGAGAACAATAACTAAAAAATAAAAATCATGAAAAAGACAATCAAACATCTGCCATTCTTAATAATGGCAATTGCAATGTTCTCGTTGAGTTCGTGTAATAAAGGAAATATTAACGATGACAGTGTTAGTGCGGAAGACCAAAGCAGTATTTCTTCTTCGCTTAACTCTGCAACAGATGATGCAGCCAATGCTGTTGGCGGTATCCAAACATTATCAGGTAAAACAGATGGTCTCATCAATATCTGCGGTGCCACCATTGATTCCAGCAGCAAAGCCAATGGAGTTATTGTAATTACTTTCAATGGTAATGATTGCAGCGGTCATGTTTCACGCACCGGTTCTATTACAGCTACCCTTCAAAACTATGCGGGCGGCACACGCTGGAAAGATGCCGGAGCAGTTTTGGAACTGACTTTTGATAACGTCAAAATAACCAACAATGTTTCCGGTGCATACCATACTTTGAACGGCACACACACACTTACTAATGTAACAGGTGGTTTAGCTTGGAGAATTATAGATGGATTGGATGTTGGAACGGTTATACATCGTCATCAAGCAACTAATTTCACGCTTACTTTTGCTGACGGCTCGGTGAGAACATGGAGTGTTGATCGGCTGAGAACTTTCTCCAATAACGGAACAGTGAGAACGGTAAGTGTATCATCTGACCATTCCGAAAATGGTGTAGCAAATTCAGATGCCTGGGGAACAAACCGCAAAGGCGACATATTTACCAATGCCATTGTAACGCCAATTACTGTTACATCTGCAAATGCCTTATGCAGTGCCAACTGGTTTAATAAACCTGCTTCCGGTGAATTTACTCACCATGTAGCTAACCGTTCTTTAGATATTTTGTTTGGAGTGGATGCCAATGGAGTTCCTGTGGCAGGAGGTAATTGTCCATTTGGTTACAAAATTACCTTTACCAAAGGCGGACAAACAAAGACTAAAATTAATTCATACTGGTTCTGAAAAATCAGATCTGTTGTAAAAAAGTCCTGCTTCTTTTTGAGGCAGGATTTTTTTGTCCTAAAAATTCCGTTATTCGAATTGTGGCAGAAGAAAAAATGAGTTTTTGGAAAATCTTAATGGCCGTGTTTGCGCTCGTAGCTGTGCTATGGATAGTTTTTGGTTTTCAACAATTGGGCATAATTGATACTACGGAATACGGCAATTGGCCACACCATAGGGAAGGGCTGAAAGGAATTTTTTTTTCACCTTTCCTTCATGGAAGTTTCGAGCACCTTATCTCCAACACACTTCCTATTCTTGTTTTACTAACTGTTTTGTTGAATGCTTATCCTCGCATTGCACTTTTTGTTTTGGTTTTCATTCATATTGTAAGCGGGACTTTGGTTTGGTTACTGGCACCCGATACAGGAGTACATATCGGTATCAGTGGGATTATTTATGGCATTGCTGCTTTTCTTGTTGCTTCCGGCATTTTCCGCAGAGACCGCAACTCCATGGCCATAGCAATTTTTACAGCATTAATGTATGGAAGTATGGTGGTAGGCTTTATACCGACTGCCGGTGTGTCTTGGCAGTCACACTTGTATGGAGCACTAAGCGGAGTTTTTATGGCGATTATATTTAGCAAAACCGACTTGCCCCATCCTACAGAAATTGAATTAGAAAAAACCGAAGAAGAAAAACATTTTTTTGAAAGTGATGAACCTCATCGCGGCAACGAAAGCTAAATTTCAGCCAATTGGACCTGACTCTCGCTTGCAATTAACTGAAACGAACGAATGTGTTTATCGGCTTCTTCAATTGTAATTACACAGTTGCTACTGTCAGTCCAATTAAATTTAACGTTATCATTGTTCAAGTCACCCGCAATTACTTCGAGCAGTAATTTGCCTTCTTTAAAATTGTATGCTTTTACGGCAATTTCTGTTTTGAAAGGGTCAAACACATTGCCGCGCGTTGCAGATATTTTAATTTTCACTTTGCCGTTGGCAGAAGTGTTTTCGAGTGCAGCAGATGTTTTGCCGTTGCAGGAAGTAAGAGAAAGAATAATAGTTAGAGAAATGGCAGATAGCAGATTTTTCATTTGCTTTTTATTTGTAACGAAAATGCAGAATAAAAATTCCCTTATGGCTTTAAGAAATCTATATTTCTTTTCAATCCTTTAAATTTCGTCCGTTTTACGGGTGAACCTTTAAAAAGTTTTTTAAAAGTTTCTTCTCTCAGTTCTTCCCAATCTTTCCTGGTCATGTTCAATAACTCTAAACCTGCATGAAATTGCGGTTCATGATTCGGCCGCGATTGTGAGTTAATCGGGCAAACCTGTTGACATATATCGCAGCCGAACATCCAGTTCTCAAATTTGCCTTTCATTTCAGTTGGCAATACTTCATCTTTTAGTTCAATGGTGAAATACGAAATGCATTTACTGCCATCCACTTTGTATGGTTCATAAATGGCATCTGTCGGGCAGGCATCAATGCATTTGGTACAAGTGCCGCAATAATCTTTCACAGGTGAATCGTATTCCAACTCAATATCCAGAATTATTTCTGCCAGGAAAAAGTAAGAACCGATTCGTTTGGCCAGAATGTTACTGTTTTTCCCCTGCCAGCCTATTCCGCTTCGTTTCGCCCAGACACGTTCGAGTACTGGTGCAGAGTCAACAAAACATCTTCCATTAACTTCCCCAACTTTTTCTTTAATAAAACCCAAAAGCAATTCCAACTTCTCTTTTACCACATCATGATAATCTTTCCCCAAAGCATACATGGCTAACTTTGGTGAGTCTGGTTTCTGCTTGGCTTCTGTATAATAGTTGTAAGAAAGACTGATTACGCTCTTTGCATGATCTACCAACAGACGCGGGTCAATCCTTTTCTCAAAATGATTTGCCATGTAACTCATCTTACCATGAAGATTCTGATTGAGCCATGCTTCCAGTATCCGTGCCTCATCACTGAGCATTTCAGCCTTCGAAAGGCCGCAGGAATCGAAACCTAAGCGCAGGGCTTCACGTTTAATTAAAGTAGTAAGCAAATGCTTGTTCATCTAGATTGTTCGTTGTTAAATAAAACAATATTCTTATTGTTTGTTTAATAATTGCTGAATGATTCGATTACATTCGGCAGGCATTTTTGTATAATAAAAAAACAACATGAAATTACTTCGCAACATAATCTTTCTGTTCTCAACAATGGTGTTGCTTTTTCATGATGTTGCAAGTGCAACGCCACCTGTGGTTGTTTCGGAAGAAGATGCATGCCCTGAAGAAAGAAACATGAAAATTCTTTCATGGAATATTTACATGCTTCCGAAGATTGTACCGCAAAAAGGGAAGTTAGAACGCGCACAAGCAATTGTGGATGAAATAAGAAAGTCAGAATTTGACATTATAGTTTTTGAGGAAGCTTTTTTGAAGGGTGCCCGTGAAGTTATAAGCAATGGATTAAAAGAAATTTATCCGTATGCATACGGCCCCGCTAACGGTGAGAAATTTGATATAAGAATTAGCAGCGGTGTTTGGGTTTTGAGTAAAACGAAACTGAAATTGCTGAACACTGTTCAATTTAGAAATTGTACCGGTAACGATTGCTTTGCTCGTAAGGGGGCCATGTTGTTGGAAGGTGAATGGAATGGCAAACCATTTCAGATTCTCGGAACGCATTTGCAGGCAGATGGTTTTGACCGGATAAGAGAAAAACAAATGGATCAGATTTATCTGGAACTACTTGCAGAAAATAAAAAGGAAGGAGTGCCGCAGATTATTTGTGGAGATATGAACACCGAATCGGAAATGAAAGAGCACTATTGCGCAATGCTGGAGTGTTTAGATGCAGAGGATGGAGATATCAGCAGTATTGAGAAATGCAGTTATGATGGAGTGAATAACCCGATTGCCCAATCGTTTGGGGTAAAGAATAAAACCAACTACGATTACATTTTGGTTCGCAACAATGGCATTAAAATGAAATCAATGAAACGCTTTGTGAGCGTTATGAAGAAAGGAAAGAAGTTTCTCTCTGATCATTACGGTGTGGTTTGCGAATTGAAGTTTTGATTGCTCCAAAGGAGAAAAGAAAAAGCCCCGCAATGTGGGGCTTTTTCTTTTTATGAACGGAGATGTTTAATCTTCAAATCCTTCAGCAAAATCAGTTGGAGGTGCTGCGGCAACCGGAGCATTTTCGTTTACATCTTCTGTTTTGCGGTTGTTCTTGGCTTCTAAACTTAAAGTAGCGTGAGGTACAATGCGTAGTCTTTCTTTGGGAATCAACTTACCTGTAACCCGGCAAATACCATAGGTTTTGTTCTCGATACGAACTAAGGCCAACTCCAGGTTGCGGATGTATTGATGCTGGCGTGAAATCTGGTTCATCAGATATTCCATTTCGGTGGTATCTGTTCCCTCTTCCATGTTCCATGCTTTGTTACCTGCCTGGCTTTCGGTATGGTTATCTAATGCCTCTTTTAGATTTTTCAATTCTTCACGGGCAGAAACTAATTTGCCATCAATAAGGTCTTTAAATTCTTTTAATTCTTTATCACTATAGCGCATGTTCAAATCTTGCATATTTTTCTTCTTAGCCGCTTTTGATGGTTCCTGCGGCTGTGGTTTTGGTTGTGGTTTATAAAGTTGTTTTACAAATGGTGTTACGTCATCTTTTACAATTCGTTGCACTTTCTCTTTTTTAATCTTAACAGGCTTAATTGCTTTTGGTGCCTTTGCTGCTTTTACCGGCTTAGGTGCTTTTGCAATCTTTTTAGATACCGGTTTTGCTTTAGGTGCAACTTTCTTAGCAGGTTTAGCTTTTACCGACACTTTCTTCTTAGCTACGGCTTTACCTTTTACAACTTTTTTTGCAACGGGTTTTACCTTCTTTACCGGTTTAACCACCTTTTTATATTTAGGTGTAACCTTTTTTTTCACCGGCTTCGAAACTTTCTTAGCCACTGGTTTACTTTTAGATTTTGCGGGTTTTGCTTTTACAACCGCCTTCTTCTTATCCTTTCCTTTTGACTTTGCCATGTTTAAAAATTTAGCCGCGAATTTAACCAAATTGTTTATTGTCGCCATTGAGTTAATCAATTAAGAGGCGGCAAAAGTAATAAAGCAATTCATAGTTCATAACCTTTATAAATTGGCTTTCGGATCAGATAAAAATATGCAGTAATTGAAATGAAGAAAAAAGAGTTTCATAGTTTCTTAAAGGAGTTTCGTTTCAACGATAAAAGTATTGCCACTAAGTGCGAAGAACTCGTAATTGGCAGCAATAAGTTTCCTGTTTTTGTAAACGAGTTTTGGACTTCGCAACAACGGCAGGCAAATTCGATTCATGAGGTTTCTTACCGTGCTTGTTTCAAGCCTCAGTTGCCTCGCTTTTTCATACAATTATTTACTAAAGAAGATGATGTTGTTTACGACCCTTTTAATGGTAGAGGTACCACTGTGGTGGAAGCTGCATTGATAAAACGGAATGTCATTGCCAACGATGTAAACCCGCTCAGTTTAATCTTTACGCGGCCTCGTATTTCTATTCCATCAATAAAAGAAATTGAAAAGCGGTTAAGTGAAATTCGGTTTACCAAAAACGGGAAAGCTGATATTGACCTTTCGATGTTTTATGAAAAGAATACGCTGGCGGAAATTGTTTCGCTCCGCCATTATCTGAAGGAGCGATTGCTTGAAAAGAAAGAAGATGATATTGACCGGTGGATACGTATGGTTGCTACTAACCGATTGACAGGTCACTCTAAAGGGTTCTTTTCTGTTTATACGCTTCCGCCCAATCAGGCAATGAGTGCAGAACGGCAGATGAAAGTAAATGCTACCTGTAATCAAAAGCCCGAATACCGCGATGTGAAGAAGCTTATTCTCAGAAAGTCGAAAGCATTGATGCGCGATGTAAAAGCGGGGGAGAACAACAATATTTATACCCAATATTTAAACTGCGATGCTGCTGAAACAAAAGAGATTAAAGCCGGTTCTGTATCGCTTACGGTTACTTCTCCGCCATTTTTAGATGTGGTTCAGTATGCTGCTGATAATTGGTTGCGCTGCTGGTTTAATGATATTGATATGAAACGCGTAGAGCAAAATATTACTATGAGCAAAACGGTTGAAGATTGGAGCAAAAAAATGCAAGTAGTGTTTAAGGAATTATACCGTATTACTGCGCTCAACGGAGTGGTGGCATTTGAAGTAGGAGAAGTGCGTAATGGAAAAATAAAATTAGAAGAAGCCGTAGTTCCTCTTGGTTTGAATGCCGGATTTGATTGTGAGGCGGTTATCATAAATGCACAGGAGTTTACCAAAACCGCCAACATCTGGGGCGTGAACAACAACAGTTCGGGGACTAATTCGAACAGGATTGTGTTGTTCAGAAAGATAAAATAGAACTACACCGCTACGTTATTCTCTCTCAATGCGTCATTAAGTGAAGTCTTTTTATCGGTTGATTCTTTTCGTTGCCCGATAATGAGTGCACAAGGTACCTGATAATTTCCAGCAGGGAATTCTTTGGTGTAGCTTCCGGGTATTACCACCGAACGTGCCGGAACAACACCTTTATATTCTATAGGTTCTTTACCGGTTACATCAATAATTTTAGTGCTCATGGTCAGCACTACGTTGGCGCCCAGCACCGCTTCTTTTTCTACGTGCACGCCTTCTACCACAATACAACGCGAGCCGATGAAACAGTTATCTTCAATAATAACCGGAGCGGCCTGCACCGGTTCCAGCACACCGCCAATTCCCACACCACCGCTCAGGTGAACGTTCTTGCCAATCTGCGCGCAACTACCAACCGTTGCCCAGGTATCCACCATAGTGCCTTCATCTACATAGGCACCAATGTTTACGTAACTCGGCATCATAATCACTCCCCGCGCCACAAAACTTCCGTAACGCGCAATGGCATGGGGCACCACGCGCACACCCAGTTCTTTGTAGTTTTTCTTCAAGGCAATTTTATCGTGAAACTCAAACGGCCCTACCTCAATAGTTTCCATTTGCTGAATGGGGAAATACATCAGCACCGCTTTTTTAATCCACTCGTTGATGGTCCATCCAGCAAGGTTCTGTTCGGCTATTCTTATTTTGCCTTTGTCGAGCAACTCAATTACTTCCCGTACAGTTTGTTGCGTTTTATCGAACTGCAACAGTTTACGGTCGTCCCATGCCTTTTCTATTTCTTCTCTCATTGTATCTATTGCTCCCATAATATTATTTTTTTGAATTGCGACAATTATAAAGTGTTTGTAATGGCTTTGAAAACTTTGTTCTTATATTTCTTTATTGTGATAGAATTCCGCTCTTTTTTAACCAGAACAAAGTGTTGCGAAGTAAATGATATAAAAAGGGCTTATATTAAAGGAAGATGTTTTATATTGATAATGAAATTGCGACAGCTTTTGGACATTAAACTGTAGAGCTTTTAATTATATTTGCCCCCGCTAAAAAATAAATTATGAGTAACACAACAACCGAAACAAAAGTGAAATACAAAGTAAAAGACATGACCCTGGCTGAATGGGGACGCAAAGAAATTAAATTGGCTGAGGCTGAAATGCCGGGCTTAATGTCGCTTCGTGCCACACACGGAAAAGACAAACCATTGAAAGGCGCACGTATTGCAGGCTGTTTACACATGACTATTCAAACAGCGGTGTTGATTGAAACATTGGCTGAGCTGGGTGCAGAAGTTACCTGGAGTTCATGCAACATTTTCTCTACACAAGATCAGGCAGCAGCAGCTATTGCCGCAGCAGGTTTTCCGGTTTATGCCTGGAAAGGAATGAACGAAGAAGAGTTTAACTGGTGTATTGAGCAAACGCTTTTTGCTTTTGAAGGCGGAAAGGCGTTGAATATGATATTAGATGACGGAGGTGATTTGACCAACATGGTGTTTGATAAATATCCTGAACTGGTTCAGGGTATTCGTGGAATTTCGGAAGAAACTACTACCGGTGTTCACCGTTTGTATGAAAGAGAAAAGAATGGTTCGTTATTGCTACCGGCAATCAACATCAACGACTCTGTTACCAAATCTAAATTCGATAACAAATACGGTTGCCGCGAAAGTTTAGTGGATGCTATCCGCAGAGCTACTGACTTAATGATGGCCGGGAAAGTGGCTGTTGTTGCAGGTTTCGGAGATGTAGGCAAAGGTTCGGCTGATTCTTTGAGCAATGCCGGTGTTCGTGTTATTGTTACTGAAATTGACCCTATCTGCGCATTGCAAGCGGCTATGGAAGGTTACGAAGTTAAGAAGATGGGCACGGCTATTAAAGAGGCTGACATTATTGTAACGGCTACCGGTAACTGCGATATTATCCGCGAAGAGCACTTTAAGGCCATGAAGCACAACGCGGTAGTTTGCAACATCGGTCACTTCGATAATGAAATTGATATGGCTTGGTTGAATGGCAACTACGGTAAAACAAAAGATGTTATTAAACCGCAGGTTGATAAATATACCGTTGACGGAAAAGATATCATCGTTTTAGCGGAAGGTCGTTTGGTGAACCTTGGTTGTGCAACCGGTCACCCTTCGTTTGTAATGAGTAACTCGTTTACCAACCAAACATTGGCTCAGTTAGAACTTTGGCAACATGCTGAACGTTACGAGAACCGTGTTTACACGCTTCCTAAACATCTGGATGAAATGGTAGCTAAACTTCACCTAGAGAAAATTGGTGTAGAGTTAGAAGAACTGAACGACAAACAAGCTAACTATATTGGTGTAAAGAAATCGGGACCATTTAAACCTGAGGCTTACAGATACTAAGAGTTAGTGGTGATGGGCTAGTAGCGAGTAGTAAAACACAAAGGGCAACTTCTTTAGAAGTTGCCCTTTGTGTTTTCGGTTATTACTTGTTATGCCATTGCCTCAATCAGGTCAAACTCGGTGATTATGTTCATCGCTCCGGAGTTGGCTTTAACCAATACGGCCGTATTGTCTTTAGAAATTTGTTTGGATATATCAGCGGTGGTATCATTCAGTTGAACAAACGGAAACGGTTTGCTCATTACTTTGCCTACCAGTTCATCGCGGTGATAAGGGTTATCCATCAGCAATTGAAGAATGCCGTGTTCGGTAATGCTGCCTAAGTTGTTTTCGCCTTCCATTACCGGTAATTGAGTAAGGCTCATTTCTTTCATCTTTTTAAATGCGTATGCCACCGTTTCTTTAGGGTCGGCAAAAACAAGTTGAGTAATGCGCTTGCGTTCAATGATGGTTTTAGCAGTAATTACTTCATCGGTTAAGAAACCCCGCTCGCGCATCCAGTCGTCATTATAAATTTTAGCTACGTAACGGCTGCCGTGGTCGTGAAGAATAATTACAACTACGTCATCTTTCTTAAACTTATCTTTTAGCTGAACCAAACCCTGCATAACAGTTCCTGCACTGTAGCCACAGAAGATTCCCTCTTCTCGCGCTAACCTGCGCGCCATTACGGCACCATCTTTATCAGTAACCTGCTCGATGTGGTCAATGTATTTCATGTCGTAATTCTGCGGCACAAAATCTTCGCCTATTCCTTCGGTTACATACGGATAAACTTCTTTCTCATCCAGTTCACCGGTGTCGTGAAATTTCTTCAGCAACGAACCATAAATGTCAATACCATAAACCTGAATATTCGGATTTTTTTCTTTCAGATACATGGCCCCCCCCATTACCGTTCCACCGGTACCGATGGTCGTAACATAGTGCGTTACCTTTCCTTCGGTCTGTTCCCAGATTTCAGGACCGGTTGTTTCATAATGTGCCGCACGATTGCTCAGATTATCGTACTGATTCATGTGATATGAATTCGGGATTTCCTTAGCCAATCGCTTGGCAATGGAATAATACGAGCGGGGGTCATCCGGTTCTACATTGGTGGGGCAAACAATTACTTCAGCACCTAGTGAACGCAGAATATCGAGTTTAGATTTTGATTGTTTATCGGTGGTAGTGAAAATACATTTGTAACCTCTTACCACTGCAGCCAACGCGAGACCCATACCGGTGTTACCCGAAGTGCATTCAATGATTGTTCCACCCGGTTTTAGCTTGCCTTGATTTTCGGCATCAAGCACCATTTTAATTCCAATGCGGTCTTTAATAGAGTTGCCGGGGTTGAAATATTCCACTTTTGCGAGAAACAAACCGGGAATATCCTTTGTGATTTTGTTCAGCTTTACTAGTGGCGTATTGCCTATGGTTTCGACTATATTATTGAAATATTTCATACGGGAATAATTTGGTTTATAAATCAGCTTCCATACGTTCTTGTAGTTTTTCTACAAAAACTAAAGTAGCGGGACAGTAAGATACGTTTTGATTAAACACTTTTTCGCGAACCTGGTAGCGGAAATCTTTACGTGTAAAGTGAGGGAAAGTAGCACAATCAACCGGACGAATGGCATAGATAGTGCACTTGTTATCCTTACCTAAAAACTGACAAGGTGTTTTTTTATTAATGATGTCTTTGTTCTCATCCACCTTCAGCCACTTATCGTAAAATTCCTTGTAAGTGATTTTAAAATGTCCGGCAATGCGGTTAATATCCTTACGGGTATAAGTAGGTGTCATCTTTTTGCAGCAGTTGGCGCAATCCATACAGGAAACTTCTTTCCAAACTTCCTTATCTACTTCAGCCGTAACCTTCAGTATTCCTCTGGTGTTTGACTTGCCAAGTTTTTTCAGAAACTTGGTAAGACTTTTCTTTTTGCGTGCTGCTCTGCGTTGATACTTCTTTACGTTTAGTTCGGCCATAGTTTAAAATGAAGTGCCGAAAATAAGTTTTTGAGACAGATGTGTTAATGGAAAGAAGAATGACTTATCGACAGGTTATTTCTCTTTCGATTTTTGCAACGTAAATGCGAAGGTTGTGCCCACTCCAACTGTGCTGCGTACATTGATGGTTTGATGGTGAGCTTCAATAACATGTTTTACAATTGCCAGTCCAAGACCGGTGCCGCCCTGCTCGCGACTGCGATGTTTGTCAACTCGATAAAAACGTTCAAATAACCGGGGCAGATGTTCTTCAGGAATCCCGATTCCGTTATCTGTAATTTCTATCAGAATATTTTCGTCCATATCGTAAAAGCCAGCACTGGCGAGTCCATCCTGGTTTCCGTATTTAATGGAATTATCAACAAGATTGGTAATTACCTGACGGATTTTTTCTTTGTCGGCATTCACAAAAAAAGGTTTGTCGCTGTCTTTCTTAATATGGAGGGAAAAGTTTTTCTGATGAGCTTTCAGTTCCATTGAGTCGAAAACATCGCGTACTAACTGATGGATGTCAAATGATTCTTTGTGAACAGATTCTTCTCCCCGTTCTAACCTTGAAATAGCATCTAAATCATCCACTAGATTACTCAGACGATCAATGCTTTTTGAGGTACGCTCTAAAAACTGTTTTGAAACTTTAGGGTCGTCCATAGCTCCTTCTAAAAGTGTATGCACGTAACCCTGAATATTGAAAAGCGGAGTTTTTAATTCATGTGAGAGGTTACCGAGAAACTCTTTCCGGAACTGTTCGAGTTTGCGAAGATCATCCAATTCCTTCCGGTTGTTCATTACATAATCCTTCACCTGTGTTTCCATTTCGGTAAGCGGGTCATCGCCCAGTGTATCGCCAATAGATTCTTTTAAGCTTTTACTGAGTTTAAACTGATGAATGATTTTATAAACGAGTTTAATACGGTTGCGGAGGTAGATATCAACCACATAATACATGAGAAGAGAGGAAAGAATGAATACCGTTGTAAAGATTATGGCAAAGTGCTGCCAGCTGGCTTCGAAGAAAATATCGATACCGCTAACTGCTGTTGCCAGTGCAAGCGAAATGAGGATTGTAAGATTGCGGGTGGATAGTTTGTCCAAAATAAATTATTAGCGAAGATATTTACCAGAACTGAAATTAAAGGAAAGTTTCTAACCGAATCTTCCGCCTACATAATTGCGGGTGTGTTCGTGCTGCGGATTATTGAAAATTTCTTTCGTGTCGTTGTATTCGATCATATCTCCCAGAAAGAAGAAGGCTGTTTTGTCACTCACGCGTAGTGCCTGTTGCATGTTGTGGGTAACAATCAGAATGGTATAATCTTTTTTCAGGTCAGCAATCAGGTCTTCAATTTTACCGGTAGAAATTGGGTCAAGAGCTGAAGTTGCTTCATCCATTAAAATAACCGATGGCTGAACAGCGATAGCACGGGCAATACACAAACGCTGTTGCTGCCCGCCCGAAAGCCCTAGCGCATTTTTGTGAAGATTGTCTTTTACTTCATTCCAAACGGCCGCTTGTTTCAGCGAGCGTTCTACTGTATCGGCTATCAATTTTTTATCGGTCACTCCGTTTACGCGCAAACCATAGGCAACGTTTTCGAAAATGCTTTTCGGAAACGGATTCGGTTTTTGAAAAACCATTCCCACATTTTTCCGAAGCTCGTTCACGCGAATATTTTTATCGTAAATATCTTTTCCGTCAATCAAAACATCGCCTTCTAATTTAAAGCCGTCAATCAAGTCGTTCATCCGGTTAAACACGCGCAGATAAGTTGATTTGCCGCAACCCGATGGCCCGATAAGCGCAGTAACTGTATTTGGTTCAACCGAAATACTTACATCTCGTAGCACGTGAAAATCGCCATACCAGCATTGAACATTTTTTGTTTCAATCTTATTCATCACATTTCCTTTCGTGGATAAATTTTCATCAGGCATAAACTCAGCACCAATAATGCGGTGCTGTTTTTCTATTCTTGTTTCCATCTTCTTTTCAATAATAGCTATTTCCATTCCAGTTTGGCTTACCACTTCACATTTTTCTGCCATCGGTTTCTTAATAATACAGCGCTTCCGTTCATCACAATAGTTATTACTACCAATACAATAATTCCTGCTGCTGCATTCACTAAAAATTCTGCCTGAGGACGGCTAACCCAATTGAAAATCTGAATCGGCAAAACAGTGAACGAATCAAAAACGGATTTAGGTGTAAACGGAACATACGTTAACGCACCTACAACAATCAAAGGAGCAGTCTCTCCGATTGCCCGTGAAAGCGCCAAAATAATACCTGTCATTACTCCACCGGAGGCAGCGGGCAAAACCTGCATCGATATTGTTTGCCATTTACTGGCACCAAGCGCATACGATGCTTCTCGCAAAGTTTTCGGAACCGCTTTAATAGATTCGCGTGTTGATACAATAACGATAGGAAGAATGAGAAGAGCAAGCGTGAAACTTCCTGCTAAAATACTTTCGCCCATGTGGAGAAGGCGGACAAAAACTTCTAAGCCAAGCAAACCGTAAATGATAGAAGGCACACCAGCAAGGTTTGAGATATTAATTTCTAAGAAATTTGACCACCAACCCTTTTTCGAATATTCTTCGAGATAAATTCCGGCACCGATACCAATGGGGATGGCGATGAGTGCGGTGGTTCCCATTATCCAAAGTGTGCCTACCCATGCAGTAAAAATACCTGCATCTTCTGCTCTCCGCGATGGAAGACTCGTGAAAAATTGCAGACTCAAACGATGCATTCCATCCATTCCTATTTTTACGAGCAAAATTCCGAGCATAACAAGTCCTATAGAGGTGGCAAAAACTGCCCACACTTTAAAAGCATTGTTCTTCAGCGTTTTTTCTTCCTCATTATTCATATTGCTCACGATATTTTTTCTTGATAAAGAAGCTGATGTTATTCAGAATGAGTGTGATTACAAAAAGCGAAAGCCCCGCACTGAAGATTGTTTTATATTCAAGCGAGCCGTGAGGAACATCGCCACCTGAAACCTGAACTATATAAGTAGTTACTGTTTCAATCGGTACACGGGGGTCAAACGTTAAACGAGGTTGCTGACCTGCGGCAATAGCTACAATCATAGTTTCACCAAGTGCTCTTGACACTGCTAGAATTACGGATACAATTATTCCCGATGAAGCTGCCGGGATTAAAACACGAAAAGCAGTTTGCAGTTTTGTAGAGCCTAGTGCGTAGGAACCTTCGCGTAAACTTTTGGGTACTGCATACAATGCATCTTCGCTAAGCGATGATATAAGCGGAACAATCATCAGGCCCATGACTATACCGGGAGAGATGGCGTTGAAGCCGGAAAGCGATGGAAAAATTATTTGCAAAAAAGGAGTAACCACAGTAAGTGCGAAGTAACCATACACCACTGTTGGAATGGCTGCAAGAATTTCCAACACTGGTTTTACAGTTGAGCGAAAAGTGTTTGAAGCATATTCGCTCAAATATATTGCCGTAGTAAGCCCAATTGGTAAAGCAATGGTGATTGCTATGATGGTGGTAAGAAAAGTTCCGGAGAGGAGAGGGAGAATGCCGAAATGTTTATCGGCAAATAATGGAGTCCATTGCGTATCGGTCAGGAAATCTTTCAAAGGAACTTCACTAAAGAACTGAACCGACTGAATAACCAGCACGGCAACAATGCCAAGTGTAGTCAATACACAAATGGCAGCACAGGCAAATAAAAGGCCCTCAATGATTTTTTCTTTCGTGTTCATTTCCATACAGCTGTGCCACGGTTATAAAAACCGTGGCACGCGCTTGTCAATTATCTACTTTCAAAAAAACTATTTCTTATCAGCAGCAGCTGTCTCTACAGGTGCTGTTTCATCCTTCAGCAAATCTTCCATTTTTACTCCAACTGTGTTCTTTCCTGCAAATGCAGAACCGGTAGTTCCTGCGGCAAATCTTTTCTTTACTAAATCGTATGCTGCATCCGGAAGAGCAACATAGCCAACTTCTTTTGCCAGCTTACCTGCATTAGCTACATAGTATTCTACAAATGATTTTACTTCAGCACGTTCAGTAGCTTTTTTGTTTACATAAATAAAGAGCGGACGGGAAAGAGGCTGGTAAGTTCCGTTCTGAACGGTTTCAGCAGAAGGCGTGATTGCGCCATCGCCATCTTCTTTCTTTTCGTTGTCAACCGGGATTAATTTAAGCTTGTCTTTGTTGGCTTCGAAGTAAGCAAGTCCGAAATATCCAAGACCAAGTTTGTCGCCTCCAATTCCCTGAACCAATACATTATCATCTTCGCTGGCAGTATAATCGCCACGGCTGTCTTTTGATTTACCGTTTACAGCTTCGGTGAAATAATCAAAGGTTCCTGAAGCGGTACCAGGACCGAATAGGTGAATTTCTTCGTTAGGCCATTTAGGATTTACCTGGTTCCATTTCTTTATTTTTCCTTGTGCGGCAGGCTCCCACATCTTCTTTAATTCTGCTACGGTGATTTTAGTAAGCCATGTGTTCTCTTTGTTTACTACAATAGCAAGTCCGTCATAAGCAATTGGCAATTCGATATAGTCGATATTAGCAGCTTTGCATGCCGAATCTTCGCTTGCTTTAACCGGACGTGATGCATCGCTGATGTCGGTTTCGTTTCTTCCGAATTTCTTGAATCCGCCACCGGTGCCTGATTCACCTACTGTAACTTTAACTCCTGTGTTTGCTTTTCCGAAATCTTCGGCTACAGCTTCGCTTATTGGGTAAACGGTAGATGAGCCGTCTATTTTAATTTCTCCTTTTAATCCGGTGTTTGTTTCGGTTGTTGCTTGTTGTTTGTTGCCGCACGAAGCCAGAATAAGTGCTACTGCGGTTGTCATAATTAGTCTTTTCATTATTTTTTTTGTTTTAATTTTTTAGTAATGCAAATGTATTGTCAGTGTGTTAAGCTATGTTTAACAGAACTTTATTTATTGAACCATCTTGAATCGAAGGTGAACTGCGTGCGCAGAGTAAAAACGTTGTCTTTAAGATCGCGAGTGTAACCGTTTATGTGTGTGGTTTCATTCTTAACTATATCGTAATAAAGCATCAATTTAAAGTAGTCTGTCGGTCGAAAAACATAACCTACGCCAAAAGTTTGGTATTTCACATCTGCTCCGCTGGTCTTTCCATCATTCGTAGAAGACAGGTCTTTTCCGGTGATTTGAGTGTTCGGGTCGAACCAGTCGTATTTGAAAACGAAATCGTGAGAGAATGTTCCCCCTTTAACTTTATGTGAAAAGGTCTGAACAAAGTATGCATAGAAGCCATTGAACTTACGATTGTAAATATCACTGCCCAAAGCAATTGGTGTTCCGGCAGAAGAAGAAGTTCCTGGCTCGCTTCCGAAAATGTATTCACCGCGAAGTGTGGTAGAACCTATTTTATAATTAGCGCTAAACTGTAAATCGAAACCGATGTATTCCCGTTTGAAAATTTTCTTGTTGATGGTAGTTGAATCTACATGTTTCATATAACGGAGTGCCCCATCAGTAGAATCTTTCTGAATGTTATAATAATTGTTGGTGCTTTGCAGCACTCCACCGTTGTAGTATGATGCACCGCCCGAGAGTTTGATTTTGTTATCAAGAAATTCTTTGTGCAAGATTATCTGCCCAATGAAATCTTTGCGTTTGTCAATTTCCGCGTTAGGCAAACCCGTTCCATTATAAACTCCTGCATTGATTTTAAAGAAGGAAGCCTTCTTCATATACTTAGGTGGTTCAATCGAAAGCAAAAAACCTAAATCACGTTCGTTAGGGAATAATATCTGACTCATTCTTCCCCGCTCAGGTGTCTCCCGCGCACGGGATGAATAAGCTATCTCATAACCGAAAGGACGGTTCATCATTCCTCCGCTAACTGCAAATGTGTTCAGCCAGGGGTCAACTATTTTACCATAGTATTCCACCAGGCCAATACCTGTTTCGTTTACGTTTACCTGTAGCGTTGCGTAATAATTTACAACGCCCTTGTTTCCTTTATGTTCAAATTCGAGTTTAACCCGTCCGCGTCTTATTTTGAATCGGTCTGATGATTGTGCGGGGAAATCTCCACCGGCAAACGATTTAACTCCTACAGTATCTGCATGCTGATATTGCATTTGAATATAAGCTGATAGGTTGAACTTTTTTAACCACTCCAATGCTGTTTGCTTTTTCTTAATATCCGCAACATCGGCACTCAATGTGTCTAACTTGCTTTGCGCAAACACATTCACTGATAAAAGCAGGAAGAATAAACCTTGTAGAAACTTTTTCATAACTATTTGTTCGTTTTTAGATGATGCAAAGAAAATGTTTTGATGTTATGCAAAGGTTAAGTGATGGTGAAATGATGGTTAATGATGAAATTAACGGGTTTAAGATGGATGCTATTAAGAATGTTTTCCTTAACCCAACCTTAATGAAGGGGTAAAAATTACATAGCGTTTAGCATCTAGGTTTGCGCCAGCAAATCCAAACAATATGACACGCAATATTTTTACTTTTATCTCTTGTATTCTTTTTTCTGCCGCTTTTGCAACCCAACCCGGTAACGCCACTGAACCGGAACTTAACCAAACCGGTGTGCTGTCCGGCAAGGTAGTGGACGGCAAGAGCGGTGAAACACTCATGGGTTCAACCGTAGTAGTGGACGAAAATACAAATCTTGCAGCATCAACTGATTTAGAAGGCAACTTTACTATCCTACATGTGCCTGCCGGTAAACATAAAGTGAAGGTTAAGTTTATAGGTTATCAGGAAAAGCAAGATGATATAACCGTGAAGCCGAATGATGTGACCAACCTATACATGAAGCTGATGGAAGACGCGGTTATTTTAAAGGTAGCGGTTGTAACCGCTACCGTAACCAAACGCGATAACGAAAGTGCCATTGTAATGATGCAGAAAAACAGCACGGTTATGCAAAGCGGAATTTCGGCAGAGGAAATTAAACGCTCACCGGATAAGAGTTCCAGCGATGTTATCCGCAGGGTAAGTGGTGCTACTATTCAGGATGGAAAGTTTGCCATTATACGCGGGCTGGCTGACCGCTATAACATGGCGCTGATTAACAATGTAGTGTTGCCAAGCACCGAACCTGATAGAAAGGCATTTGCTTTTGATGTTTTCCCTTCTAACATTTTAGATAACATCATTATTATGAAGACCGGACAGGCGAATTTGCCGAGCGAGTGGGCCGGTGGTTTAATTCAGTTAAACACGCGTGATATTCCTGAGAAAAGTTTTTTTAATGTTAGTTACGGTATCAGTTTTAATGAAGGAAGTACGTTCAAGCCTTACAAAACTTATGACGGAAGCAAAACCGATTTCCTTGGTTTTGATAACAGTGTTCGTCCTTTATCGAAAGATTTCCCCGGAATTATTGCTTTGAACGATTTGAAATTGGGGGGCAATACCGATTCGCTGCGCGCACTTGGGAAACAAATAACCAACCGCAGTTGGAAAGTGAACGAAAAGAAAATTGCCTACCCCGGCCAGAGTTTGCAGTTAAGCGGTGGCTTTGCGGTGCGTAAAAAAGATATCCAGGTAGGAGGGGTGTTTGCACTTACCTATTCAAACATGCTGAAATATACCGAAGGAAAGCGCACCAGGTATGAGGGAACGAGTGGCGAATATGACAGCGATTATAACGATGAGCGTTATAACAACACCGTTTCTTCTGCCTTGCTCGGCAACCTGAGTGTAGTGATTAAGAACAACCATAAAATTTCGTGGAAGAATATTTTTACCAATAATTCTGACAATGGAATTATTCAGCGCAACGGGGTGAGCTACGGAAGCGCTACTGAGCAAAACCGTACCAGCGAGGAATTTACCAGCGCTAAAGTTTTCTCTACCAACCTTGGCGGTGACCATTTGTTTGCCGGTTCAGAGATCCGCTGGAAATGGAACGCAGGCATGGTGATGATTAACCGCGACCAGCCCAGAACCACCCGTTATTCGTACGAACGGCCTTATACTTCTTCTACGCCATTTGGCGCAAACCAAACTACCGACCCTTATGTGTTTCAGTTTTCGTATGGCGGCAGCGACCCTAAGCAGGGCGCATATTTTTACAGCAGTCTGCGCGAGCGCGTATACAATGCCGGAACCGATTTGAGCATTCCTTTTAAAGTGAGAGGTCAGAAGCAAACGGTTAGTTTAGGTTATGCTTTCCAGTACCGCACCCGCAGTTTTGAAGCGCGAAATCTGTTTATTGATTACCCCGGTGGCTACAATGATTCTTTGCGTTACGATACGAACGTTGATAATATTATTAATCAGCAAAACTTTGCTAACGGCAAACTGACCATGAATCCGTTTGTGTTTCCTACCGATATGTATTCAGCAAAATCTACCACACATGCTGCTTATGTAATGATGGAAAATAATTTCGGAGAGAGATTTAAAGCCGTATGGGGTTTCAGGTTTGAATCTTACAAGCAAAGTTTAACCTCACCGGGCGCACTTGACTTTGATATTATTCCGCAGGACCCAAACCCACCAATCATTAAAACAAAAGTGATAGATACCACGTACAATAAATCGTATTTCAGTGGAGCCTATAAAACAGATTCAAGCGGAAAGGTAACACCGGTGTTTCCATTGCTGCCTTCGGTAAATTTAATTTACAAACTGAACGAAACTATGAACCTGCGCGCCTCTTACAGCGAGAGCATGAGCCGTCCGGAATTCAGGGAAAGTGCACCGTTTTTATACTTCGATTTTTTGCGCGATGTAAACCTTTCGGGCAATCCTGACCTGCAGCAAACCTTTATTCATAATGCCGATTTGCGCTACGAATGGTTCCTCGGCAAAGGGCAGAGCATCAACGCCAGCGTGTTCTACAAACATTTCACCAATACCATCGAACTTACTTCTATGGCAAGCGGAAGCCAGCAGACCTTTGTTTACAGCAATGCAAAAACCGCTTATCTGGTTGGTGCAGAAATTGAGGTGCGCAAGAACTTCGATTTTGTATCGAAGAAACTGGAAGACCTGGTGTTTGTGGCAAACATGGCTTACATCTATAGCCGCGTTGATTTGCGCAATGTAAAAAACAACAGCAGCGATGAGCAGGTGCGCCCTATGCAGGGTCAAAGCCCTTATGTAATTAACTTAGGGCTTAGTTATGTTTCACCAAAAACCGGTACCGGTGCAACGCTACTTTACAATCAGGTAGGGCAGCGATTGTATGCCAGTGGCGAAGTAGGCAATGCAGCGTGGTACGAAAACTGGAGGCCTTTGCTCGATTTACAAATCAGTCAAAAATTTTATAAAGGCCGCGGTATGGTGCGCTTTACCATCAGCGATTTGATAGCGGCTAAAAGTATCTTCTACCAAAACGATGTGGTGGGCAAACACCGTGAATACAATAAAGATAAAGATGCCGTGGTGCTGAGTCAGAAGAACTACCGCACGTATTCCTTGCAGGTTTCGTTTAATTTTTAGAGCAATCAGATGAGTAAACGCCTGCTTATTTTGTGCTTTGCGTTAACTGCCCTGTCAGCATGCACTAAAGATAAAACCAACGCACCGGTTGCTCCCCAATCTTTTGTTTGCGACAGCACGGTTACTTACTCTGTTTATATAGCTCCCATTATGAATGCGCATTGTGCGGTGAGCGGTTGCCATGCCGGAACGTATCCTGCGGGGGGTATTCTTCTTTCAGATTATATGGATTGTAAACTACAAGTGCTGAACAGCAACCTTTTGGGAGCAGTCCGTCACTCCTTTGGTTCGCCTCCAATGCCTTATCCCTTAGGAGCAGCGCCACTTTCCGATTCTACTATAAATATTATTCAATGTTGGAGCGATAAAGGTTTGCCGCAGTAGTTCATTAAAATCCTCCGCTGTTGTTGGTCGCTGTCCATCATCTTTATTTTCAAAAACTGTATTTCATTCCTTCCCTTCTCCATTTTAATGGAGAAGGTGCCCGAAGGGCGGATGAGGCAA
>CAIYOV010000352.1 GCA_903927935.1 uncultured Bacteroidota bacterium
AGAATCGAAATAAAAACAAAACCATGGCAGAAGCAACCGTAAAAAAATCATCGTGGAAGAAATGGCTCTTCATTTTTCTAGCAATAGTAATTGCAGGCTTAGGTATTACTTACCTCATCTTCAACTATACATACAGCGAAGGCAGTCGGGCAGGGGTGCTCATTAAGTTTTCGAAAAAAGGATATGTCTTCAAAACTTACGAAGGCGAGTTAAACATAGGCGGTATGGGTAACATACCAAACACGGCACAGGTAAACAGCATCTGGGACTTTTCTGTACGCGATCATATTACTGCCGATACGCTGATGAAATTAGAAGGTAAAAAAGTATCACTCCACTATCGCGAAGTAGTAAAAAACTTAGTGTGGGACGGAGAAACCAAATACTTTGTTGACGGTGTAAGGGTAATTGAATAACACTTCGCTATTTCTTACTAGCAGGCACCTGTTCTTTTTTGTTTCACGAAAAAGTATTCATGAAAAAAATCTACCTCTTCTTTTCATTACTATTCATTAGTAACCAAATACTACTTGCCCAGGGTATTACTCAAACTATTCGTGGAACGGTGGTTGACAAAGAATCAAACAAACCACTGGAGGGTGTTACTGTTTCAGTAAAGAAAGATTCTATCCTGCTTAACGGAACTATTACCGATGAATCCGGAAGTTTTCGCTTAGAAAAAATACCTGTAGGCCGTGTAGATATAGTGGTATCATTTACCGGTTACAAAAAAGTATTCATTCCCAATCTTCTTCTCAGTTCAGGAAAAGAAACAGTATTAATTATTGAAGTAGAAAGCTCTATAGAAACCATGAAAGAGGTGGTGATTAGCGGTGCGCGTAAGGGCGAAACAATTAATGAGATGGCGGTGTTAAGTGCCCGTGCATTTTCAGTTGAAGAAACCGAACGCTATGCCGGCAGTCGAGGCGACCCTGCACGGATGGCTTCAAACTTTGCCGGTGTTAGCGGCACCGATGATTCACGAAACGATTTAGTGATTCGGGGGAACTCTCCATTCGGTGTTTTATACCGGGTAGATAATGTAGTTATACCGAACCCCAATCATTTTGCTGTTGCGGGTGCTACCGGTGGAAGTGTAGCCATTCTCAATAATCGTATGCTCACAACTTCCGATTTTCTCACTGGAGCCTTCCCCGGTGAGTTTGGCAACGCCATAGCTGGAGTGTTTGATATACATATGAAGAACGGCAACAACGAGCGACACGAATACACCACACAACTCGGCATAATGGGTGCCGAAGTTTTTGGCGAGGGGCCTTTGAGCAAGCAAGCAAAAAGCTCCTATATTTTCAATGCACGTTATGCCACACTCGAAGGTTTGGTAAAGTTGGGAATTGATATAGGCACAACGGCTATTCCAAAATATGAGGATATTCAGTTTAAACTGAACTTTCCCATGAAGAATGGCGATAACCTGTCACTGTTTGGAATTGGTGGTTATTCGCAGATAGATTTTATTACCAGCAACATTTTAAAACCCGGCAAACGTGATATTTATGCTTCGAAAGATCAGGATGAATATTTTCGTTCCGGCTTGGGAATACTTGGACTTACATACACTCACCAGGTAAACGATCACGAGTATTCCAAAGTTTCGTTCGCAGTTTCCACACAATATAATCGGGATAATTTTTTCAGAGTCATCCGGCATGTTGATGCAACTTCAGGAAATTTTGTGCTTGACACAATTTATTCAAAGTTGAATTACTTCTTACTGAATACGAAATATACTGCTTCGTTTGTACGTAATAATAAACTGAGCGCACGCAGTTCGGTTCGCTATGGAATTTCTACCGAAATACTTCAACCCTTTTTTGTCGATAGCATTTTATTAGAACCTGCATTCGAAACCAATGTTTCCAATTATACCTGGCAAACCCGCCTTAATAACCGTGATGGTTTTCATTTGCTTTTTCAACCTTTTGCACAATGGAAATATTCATTAAGTGAGAAACTAACAACTATTGTTGGCTTGCACTTGCAATATTTTACGCTCAATCATGCTTTCAGCGCAGAACCTCGCTTTTCAATCAAATATCAATTTAAACCCAACCAATCTATTGCCTTTGGAATGGGCTTGCATTCTCAGTTACTGCCGGTGTATCAGTATTTTGTTCAGGATGTAAACGGCAGCCAGTACAACAGGAATTTAGACTACATGCGCAGTTTTCATGCAGTGCTTGGATATGATGTATTCTTTAAAAAGGATATCCGTATTAAAGCCGAAATTTATTTTCAGCAATTATGGAGTTTACCGGTTGATACTTTCCCCACTTCATATAACATGCTGAACGAAGGCAGCGGCTTCGACAGGTTTTTCCCGGGTAAATTAACCAGCAGCGGACTGGGCAGAAATATGGGCTTGGAATTTACTCTCGAAAAATTCTTTACACATAACTGGTTCTTCATGTTCAGTGCTTCGTTTTATGATTCACGCTTGCAGGGAAGCGACAGAAAATGGTACAACAGCGATTTTAACGGCAACTACATTCTAAACGCATTGGGTACCAAAGAATTTAAATGGGGTAAAAAACGGTTGAACACAATTGGTATTGGAGGCAAAATAACTTTCGGTGGCGGGCAGCGCTATACACCTTATGACACAATACTTTCACAACTCCATGAAGACCCGGTAGTACAGGATGATCAACGGAATAAAAAACAATTTAAACCGTATTTCCGCTTTGATATAAAATTAAATTATCGGTGTAATGCCAAGCGCTACACGCATGAAGTGGGAATAGATTTGGTAAATGTAGCACAGTACAAAAACATTCTACGCATTCAATATGTTAACCAGCAGGAACCGGCAAGGGAAGTTTACCAAATCGGATTTCTTCCGCTGTTTTACTACCGGTTAGATTTTTGGATAGGAAAGAAGAACTGGTAGCTTATCAATCAACTCAACAATTAGCGGTGTGAGTATTTTGTTAGTTTAGCTTTATAATATAAAAATGAATTTATTCTTGTTTTAAATGACCATTACAATCAGTGAAACACTTAGCCGCACTCAATAAATATTTTCTTAAATATAAATGGCGAATTCTTTCAGGAGTTCTCTTTGTAATTTGCGCGAACATTCTCAATGTATACACTCCACTCATTACCGGTCAGGCAGTTACACTGATTTCGAAAAATCTTAAAGAATTTACACAAGCGGGACATACAACTTTAAGTATACAAACTTCGGTTACTAAAGATGTTCTTTTTCTGTTTCTTAAATACCTCTGTGTTGCATTACTTGCCGGTGGATTTACTTTTTTAATGCGGCAGATGATTATTGTTGTTTCGCGGCTTATTGAGTTTGATATGAAGAACGAAATCTATGATCATTATCAAAAACTTGATCTCGCTTTCTATCGCAAAAACAACACCGGTGATTTGATGAATCGGATCACCGAAGATGTTAGCCGTGTTCGTATGTACATTGGGCCGGCTATTATGTATTCAGTAAATCTTTTTTTTACAATACTCTTTGCCGTAAGTGCCATGCTTTATTTGGATAAAGATCTTACACTTTATGTACTTATACCTTTACCGGTGCTCTCATTTCTAATTTATTTTGTGAATGAAAAAATAGAGAAAGCAAGCACTAAGATTCAAGCTAAACTAAGCGACCTAACGACTGACGCTCAGGAAACTTATTCAGGGATACGTGTGGTACAGGCTTACACTAGAGAAAAAGAAATGCTGAAGCATTTTGATGCGGAGGCGGAAATTTATAAGCAGAAGCAACTCCACCTTGCACGTATTGATTCAATCTATTTTCCAACTATGACTTTTCTGGTTGGATGCAGTATCATAATTGTAATTTATGTAGGGGGCGTTCATGTAGGTAATCGCCAGATAGATGCCGGTGTTCTTGCTTCTTTTATAGGTTATGTAAATATGTTGATGTGGCCGGTAAGTTCGTTGGGATGGACAGCTTCACTTATTCAACGGGCAATTGCTTCGCAAAAACGGATCAATGAATTTCTTCATTACGAACCGGCTATCAAAGATGGTGCTAGTATAGAAAAGGAAATAAAAGGTCATATCGTATTCGACCATGTTTCATTTACATATCC
>CAIYOV010000353.1 GCA_903927935.1 uncultured Bacteroidota bacterium
TCTTTACTTCCGTCATCAATCAATAAAACCTCGTAGCTGTAATTGTTCGCGTTCATTACGCGCTCAATCCATGCTGCAAGTTCGGGCAGCGATTCTTCTTCATTAAACAAAGGAATAACAACGGAGATTTGCATTTACGCTTCTGGTTTTTTATCGGGTCTGCTGACAAATAAAGCAATTAATGCAGATAAGATAACTCCGATAACTACAGATGAAACATAACGGATAGCCTGTGATTTCAGTGTAGGCGTGTAATCCTGATCTTTGATGCTTTTTAGCGCCTCATCAATTTTGTCATCCGGAGCACCGAATTTTTCCATCATTGTAGAGGTATTCTCCAATACCTTTTGTTTTATTACTTCCGGTAAATCGGGGTCAATCACTTTGTAAAGCAAATACCCAAACGTATCAAACAAGATTGTTGCAATAATTGAAATGATGAATACCGCGAGAAATGCCTGGCCAAAATTCTTATAGCCTCCTATTTCTTTGCGATAAGTAATACCACCCCATATCATCAGAAAAAGGACCGGAACATAAACTATCATGGGCCAAAACGTTCCGAGCAATGGAGCACTGATTATATAAAGCAATAAAACGATGGCAATCATTATTGCTCCGGCTATAAAACCGTATCTAATAGACAGTGAATATTTATTCATGCTGAAAATTTTAATTGAGCTGAAGCTTGCCTTTATTAACTACTCCCAACGATTTGCCAATGAGATTCACACCAACAAACGGGGTGTTCTTCGATTTCGATTTTATATCACTTTCCGCAAAAGTCCATTTCAAACCGGGATTAAAGAGAGTTAAATCTGCTTCAGCGCCTTCTTCTATTTTATTTTCTAAGTTAAGGACTCTGCGAGGATTATTTGAGATGGCTTCTATAATTTTAGGTAAATCAACTTTCCCATTCAATGCGGTATTCGCTACTGCAAAACAGGTTTCCAATCCAACCATTCCAAAATCTGCTTTATCAAATTCCATTTTCTTGCATTCTTCATCTTGCGGTTGATGAGCGGATGTAATAGTATCAATAGTGCCGTCAGCAATCGCTTTAACCAGTGCAGCAATATCTTCTTTTGATCTCAAATGCGGATTTACTTTGCAGTTAGTGTTGTAGTTAGCCACAGCTGTTTCATCCAGCATCAGATTGTAAGCATTTACAGAAGATGAAATTTTGAGACCTTTCTTTTTAGCGTTCCGAATCAGGTCAACGCTTTTCTTTAATGAAATATCAAGTAGGTGAAGTTTAGATTCGGTATATTCCAGAATGTATAAATCGCGGTTCACCGCAATTTCTTCGGCAAGAGCAGGTGCACTGAGCAAGCCAAGCTTTGTGCTTGTTACCCCTTCATTCATTGCCCCGTTCTTCGAAATACTTTTCTCTTCCGGATGAATCATGATTAAGCCATCAAATGCTTTTACATACAGCAGAGCGCGCTCAACCAATCCGGCATTGGCACTTGCCTTCATTCCATCGCTGAAAGCAATTGCACCAGCGTTATACATATCATACATCTCTGCCAAATCTTTCCCTTCTGTTTTTTCAGAGACTGCTCCAAGCGGATGAACGCTTACAATCTCGTCAGCTGATTTGCGCAGCACATATTCAATTTGAGATTTAGTTTGTGTAACCGGTTGCGTGTTAGGCATGCAGCAAATGTGAGTGAACCCGCCAAAGGCAGCAGCAGCACATCCGGTTTCAATAGTTTCCTTTTGTTCTAAACCGGGGTCTGCCAGAAAAGTATTTAAATCGAACCAGCCGAGCGATACGTGGAGGTTTTGGGCTTTTACTTCTTTAGCTTTTGAAGTGTTTTGCAACCTGGAACCAATCTTTTTGATTTTGCCATTGCTGATTAAAATATCTTTTACCTGATTGTGAAATGTGGAACCGGTATCTATGATGCGAGCGGAGCGAATAATTATTTCCATACCGAAAGCCAAATATAGAAAAGGTTATCATTAAATAATGATTATGCTAAACTTTCCAGAAACGCAGCAGGGCTATTTCGATAGCAAGGAACAAAAGCGTGAGCATTAAACACAATTTCCAGAGTGGAGTTCCACGGTCTAATTCTTTTACAACCGTTGCCACTTCGGCATTGGCTCCGTTCACCACATTTACATTTAACTCCGGATATTGTTCTTTCAGTTGTGAAGCATTCTGAAACTTCATATCTGATTCTTTGCGGTCAAAATTGAGCGCCAGCAAATCGGTAGAACCTGAATTCTCAAGGCCAATTCTATAAAAACCTGCTTTTTTGATTTGTTCATTAAGACCCAACAGCATTTTATTTCCTATGGTTAATTGCTCGGGAATAAACTCAACATTATCCCCTGTTATTTTATAAACCTTTTCGCCCGAAACTTTTTTCGCATCTACTTCAACACGTGTTTTATCACCTATAAAATAACTGATGTTGCCGCTGCGAACATTAAGCAACGCCATTTTATAAAGCATAGGAACAAAAATGGCATGTACCGGTAAATCTGAAAAGGCTTGATCAAGCGGAGAACCGCACACATACAACGAACCACTGCCATGCGGATAACGGCTGAAAAAAGAAGTGCCGTCTTTTAAAGTAAGAATCGTCTCCTCGTTAGATGCTGTAGAACGGGTGTACTGGTAATATTTTTTAGCACGGGGCAGGTTCATGTTTTCAGGAATGCGCTCAAAAACATCTTTAAAAATATTCTGTTGCAGGTTAATTCCGGCTAAATCCTGTTGTGTTTCGGAGAACCCTGCGATTGAATTTGCCTGTAAATTATTTAAGAACCTGTTGTATGATTCTATATCGCATTTATCAGCAGGAAAACCCGCTACAGATCCGCCCTCCGTTACGTACGAATTGATGCTTGCCGCCAGAGGAGAAGAAATACTTTTAAGGTTATTAAGAACCACCAACTGATTGCCTTTTAAAGCATTTGCATCAAAAACGGAAGCAAGCGTAGATGTATAATCAAACTCCGGCTGGTCTTTAAAAAGTGCATCAAGGAATTGGTTAGAACGATTTTCATTTACCGCCAAAACTTTAATTTTTTCTATCACATTAAAAGCTAAAAAGTAATTATCGTCATAGGTTATCGGATAATCCTGAATCTGCAATTCGGCTTTGTTCCAATTGGCTTGATTTAAAACAAAACTCATTGTGTCGTAGATAAACGAGTTAGGTTCTACCGAAAAATCGGCCATTGCTTTTGTTTGGCTGTTCAACTTTAAAACAAGGCGATTGTTCTCGATCGCTTTTTCTCCGCTATTCGAAATCTTTACAATCAATTGTGTTTGCTGGTTCAGCAGCTGAACCGGCTCGTTAAACCAAACAGTATCTATATAAACATTAGCCTGTGCATCAGCTGCCAGAGGAACTAAATTGTAAGCCAGCGCTGAATCAATATTCAACGCGCCCATGTTCTTTTGAAAATCGGAAAGCAGATAAGCAATTTGGTTTTTACCATTCTCTCGGCTGAGTGCATCTTTTTGGCGCTTGCTAATTTCTGAAAGTTTACGCACGGCCGGAGATATTTCAAGTTCATCAACCATGCTTATAAATTCTTCCTTTCCCACAAGCCGTTGGTGCTTTCCTTCAAAATCGTTGCTCAATAATTGAAACTGGTCATCGGCAGAATAGTTGCTTGCAATTTCTTTTGCCGCCAGTTTTGCTTTATCAAACAAATTTTTCCCATCGCTTACAGCACTCATCGAAAAGGAATTATCGACATAAACACTTACATATTTTCTGCCGGTAGAAGCCCCGTTGTGTTTATTGGGGATAAACGGTTGCGCGAACGCAAAAACTAAAAATGCGATAGCAAGAAGACGTGAGATAAGGACTAATAAATGTTTGAGACGACTGCGCGATGAGGTTTCTTCTTTTACCTCTTTCAAAAACTGAACATTGCTGAAATAAACGGTTTTGTATCTGCGAAAATTAAAAAGATGGATAATTATGGGAATAGCAAGAGCTGCAAGAGCAAACAGAAAAAACGGAAACAAAAATTGCATGGGGCTAAAATATCAGAAAAGAACTAACGCTTTTGCTTTAACATCCATTTGCAAATTTACGCGCAGAACATAACTACATTTGGCGTCCGAAAAACTCAGGCCAACTATGTCTCATCCAAAACAAATTTTTCAAACCGATTCTCCCAAGCGGTGGAAAATATTTGTGTGGACTGCAAGGGGAATTATTTTTTTGTTGTTGGTTGCCCTTGCGATTATCGGTTTCGCCATTATTAAAAATTCTTATCCGGAGCTGCCTAAACTGATTGGTGTAAACGAAGAATTCAAACCACTTACCAAAGTAGATAAGCCGAACGAATTTAAGCATGCTTACAAAAAGAGGGTACATAAAATAATGTCGGAGAACGAAATGATAAGACGTTCTCCGCTGCACTCGCAAGTACGTGCTGGCTTTTATGTAAACTGGGATTCACTTTCCCTTTATTCCCTTCGTAAAAATATCGCGAGTATGAATGTGGTGTTGCCCGAGTGGTTATTTATTGACCCTTCGGCTGATACCATAGTAGTGCAGATGCAATGGAGTGCTTATCATTTTTTGGATTCATCACAGGCAAAAATTGTTCCGTTGTTAAGCAATTCCTTTAATGATACCTGGAACCACGAGTGTGTAACACGCATTGTAGGAGCACCTGCTAAACGACATAAATTTATTTCTAACATTATTGCTGTTATACAACGTTACGGATTTGATGGAGTGAGTATTGACTTTGAAGATTTGTATTCACTGCAAAACGACCAGGACCTGGTGGACTTTCATGAAGAACTTTATGATTCACTTCACGCGTATAATCTTCTTGCCACACAATGTATTCCTCCGTTTAATAAAGACTACCGAATAAGTGAGTTGCATAAGTTCAATGATTACATTTTTGTAATGGCATATGATGAACATTTTTCTACCACCAAACCTGGACCGGTGAGCGGAGCCAAATGGGTAGAGCAAGTGCTGGATGTTTTTACCGAAAAAATTCAACCTGAAAAATTTGTAATGTGTATAGCCGGTTACGGTTACGACTGGCTGGAAGGAGGAACAGCCCGTGCTGTTACCTTTCAGGAAGCCATTTCTACAGCGAAACAGACCGGTGCGAAAATTGATTTCGACAACGGCAATTATAACCTGCATTACGAGTATTACGATGACCAGCGCCAACGGCATGAGGTTTGGTTTACCGATGCAGCCACCAACTACAATCTAATGCGAACACAAGCCGAATACGGTTTAGCTGGGGTGGCACTCTGGAGACTTGGTTCAGAAGACCCCCGCATCTGGCAGTTCTATAACCGTGAATTAAGCAAACAGGATTTAGATAAAGCACCTACCAACATCGACTCGCTCACAAACGTAGAAGGAACAAATGATGTATCTTACATGGGGGATCGAGATGCACAGATTCTGGATGTACTTTCTACCCCGCAAAACGGAAAAATAAAAGTAGAATACAATCTGAAAGAGCAATTAATTTCAGAAGAAACCTATCTGCAATTGCCTTCGAGTTACATGATTAAGAAAACCGGTAACGCGCGTAATAAAGAAGTAGTGCTTACCTTCGATGACGGACCGGACCCTCGCTACACGCCAAAAATTCTGTCCATTCTGGAAAAAGAAAACGTGCCGGCTTCTTTCTTTATGATTGGCGAAAACATGCAGAATAATATTCCGCTGGTAAAGGAAATTTTTGACCGCGGGTTTGAAATAGGTAATCATACATTTTCGCATCCAAATCTGGCTAACACTTCAAAAGTGCGGAACAAACTTGAGCTGAACGCAACCAGAAGATTGCTGGAAATTATCACCAACCATTCTACTATTCTGTTTCGTCCGCCATTTAATTCCGATGTTTTATCGAACCGGCTTTCTGATATTCTGCCGGTTGAAGAAAGCCGGAGAGAAAACTACCTGACCGTGGGGGAAAGTATTGACCCGCAGGATTGGAAAGCTGATAATGCCGATACCATTCTGGCTAAAATGATTGCCTGCGAAAACAAAAACGGACTCTTATTGTTGCACGATGCGGGTGGCGATAACAGAAATGCAACGGTAGAGGCACTGCCGCGTATTATACATTATTATAAAGAACACGGTTACCGGTTTGGTACTGTTGCCGGCTTAATTGGCAAAACAAAAGACGAGGTAATGCCACCTGTTACCAACCCCCGGCAACGACTGATTAACCGCGCCAATTATTACATCGTTGTTTCTGTTTACTGGTTCAAGCATCTTATTTATTCTATTTTCTTCTTCGCCATATTCTTAGCTATTGGCAGAATTGCACTGGTGGCGTTACTGGCATACATTCAAAAACGGAGAGCAAAAAATGAACCAATAAGCACAACAAAACCAAAGGTGAGCATTATTGTGCCAGCTTATAACGAGAGAGTGAACGCGATTAAAACCGTCAACAATCTTTTGCGCAGCGATTACCCTGATTTTGAAATCATTTTTGTGAATGACGGCTCGACTGACGATACGCATGACATGGTTAGTAATGCTTTTGCCAGTGAAAAACGTGTTCGGGTTCATGATAAAACCAATGGCGGAAAAGCATCGGCACTAAATTTTGGAATAGAAAGAGCTTGTGCAGAATTTGTGGTTTGCATTGATGCAGATACGCAATTGAAACCGGACGCAGTTTCGCGTTTAATGGAAAGTTTTACCCATGAAAACATAGGGGCTGTAGCCGGTAATGTAAAAGTGGGCAATTTGGTAAACATGCTGACCGAGTGGCAAAGCATTGAGTATATCACCGCACAAAATTTCGACCGCAGAGCTTTTGATTTATTGAATTGTATTACGGTAGTACCCGGTGCCATTGGCGGCTTTAGAAAATCGGCAATTAAAAAGGCGGGCGGTTTTACGAGCGATACACTGGCCGAAGATTGTGACATAACTGTACGTATTTTACGACAGGGCTATAGGGTCCGCAACAATGAAAAGGCTATTGCCCTCACCGAATCACCTGAACACCTTCCACAGTTTTTAAAGCAGCGTTTCCGCTGGACATTTGGGGTGTTTCAAACTTTCTGGAAAAACCGCGATACCCTTTTCCGTCCGCGTTACAAGTCACTTGGCACGATTGCCATGCCAAATATTCTTTTGTTTCAGGTTATCCTGCCTTTGCTTTCGCCATTGGTTGACTTGCTGATGATACTCAGTATTTTCAGCGGCAACGCTGCGCAGATTGGCATTTATTATTTGCTGTTTCAGTTGTTTGATATTGCCGCATCAGCACTAGCCTTTAGTTTTGAGGGCGAAAAAGTTTACCGCCTCTGGATGCTCATTCCGCAGCGTTTTACTTACAGGTGGCTGATGTATTACATTCTTTTTAAAGCCATTCGCAGGGCGATGCGCGGTGAACTGCAAAGCTGGGGCGTAATGAAACGCACCGGTAATGTAGAAATGAATTTATCCTAATCATCCTTCGTCAAACGCTATTGCACTTTTTTTCACATGTTATATATTTGTGCTGTCTGAGCAGAAGTTCGTCTCAACATGTAGCACAACAGAGAATTCGCATAAGCTCTTTGCGGTTTCTCTGGGTGTAGCGCAGTCCGGTAGCGCGTTTGCATGGGGTGCAAGAGGCCGTGGGTTCGAATCCCGCCACCCAGACATAAAGCGAAGCTCCAAAGACTTCGCTTTATTTTTTTTATACCTCTTTATATTATTTTTTGGTCTGCTTATATTCGTTCACCTAAAAACTGATGTTATGGCCATTCATGTTTTAGACAGTTATGTATCGCTTGATGATTACGCTAAACTTTGTGGAATCAGCAGACGTTCGGTACTAAACCGGATACGCTCCGGCACGGTGCGGGGCATAATTGTTGACGGAACGTACGCGGTAAGTCCCGAACTGAATCCTCCCAAAAGTTTTGCGCACCATAAGTTTAAAAAAACGAAAGGTGGAGCAGTAGACATCTACCCGGAATTGCGGGCAGTGGTGGCCTGGTGTAATAAAAAGGATATACGTTCCTACCCCTTTCTCCGCGCCATCATTACAGGTAAAATTGATGGTTGGGTCCTGGCAGGTGAAGTGTTTGCCCGCGTTAGTGACCTCGAGGCGTTCCGCAAAAACAATGGCAAATAGGTAATACCTTACTGGCTCACTGCAAAAGTTGTAAGTCAACGGCTTAACCGCGGCAGCGTTTTATACTCGTTGTTTTGCTCCGTGGAAACCACGGAAGCGTTCAATTATATCAGATTACCAACGTGTGACTTACGGAAGCAATGTATTATATCACATTACCAGCGGCTGTCGTATGTGTGTAATATTATAAAGCAGATTACCTCCGTGTGTCTTACTGAAGCAATCCGGTTTATCAGATTACTAACGGGTGTCGAACGGAAGTAATGTGAAACATCAGATAGTATCGGTAAGACGCATGGAGGTAAAGTAATTTCTACAATTACTTACGGTGTTTTACCGGAAAGAGAACAAAACAAGATTTGGGGATGGGGATAATGCCGTTGAGAGAAAACTATTGCAATATGCTTGTATGGAAACTACGTTTAAAAAAGGCAGAATTAAATCGCGAAAAGGAAAGTGCCGCTTACAAAATCTTATTGTCCGACTCAAACCCATGACGCCCCTGACTGGTAAGCGAACTTGATTCGTCAACATTAATTCCCTTCGCACGGAGTTCTTCGCGTTTCTTTTCGCGTGCTTCATTTTGTTTTTTCCAGTTGGGGTTATAGCTCACCATCATATTCAGCCATGCCGAACGGGATAAGCGTGTATTGAAAGTAAATCCAATAACAGCAGTTACTAAAATGGCAATAAGAATCTGTGGTATATCCCATTTTAAAACCAGCAAGGCAATCAGCATCACAATCAACAATGCCCCGGAACTGAAAGTGTAACCCATATACATGGCACCATACCAAAAACCCGGTTCCTGCTCATACTTTAATCCGCATACAGGGCAGTTTTCGTACATGTCGTAAAATTTCAATTTGTATATCGGACTTCTCCACAACTTGCCCTCATGGCAGCGCGGACATTTCATTCCTACAATGCTGTAAAGCTTACTTCCCTTTGTGAACATGACGCGAAATTATATATGCAGATGAATTGAAATACTGATGCTGCTCAAGCAAATTACCGCATTTTTTATGCCTGTGCGGTAGGGCCAAAATTCATAGGCATCATCGGAGCGTCTCTATCGTTAATTGTTCCGAATTGTTGCTCGTATTTCTTAACGTTATCAATCAGCGCCTTCATTAAACGCTTGGCGTGCTCAGGGGTAACCACCACGCGCGATTTTACTTTTGCTTTGGGTATGCCGGGCATTACGCGCACAAAATCTATCACAAATTCCTGTGGTGAATGAGAAATAATAGCAAGGTTAGAATAAACACCCTCTGCAATTTCTTCGGGTAATTCAATATTCAACTGATTCTCGGGAGTTTGATTTTGGTCTGCCATGATATTTTGTTTTGAAGTGCGAATGTATAAAAAGTGATGAGTGGAGAATAGCGAGTGGTTCTGTAGCAATTCGACTAGCTACACAATACTTACCGGATGTTTAAAAGCATAGTTTCATAAAACGAAATGGTTTCCATGTAGTCCTTCACTCCTATGCGCTCATTAATACCGTGTATGGTTCCCATTATCTCTTTATCCATCCGTACCGGAAAAAAGCGATAAGTGTTTTCAGTGATATCCTGAAAATGTTTTGAATCGGTGCTGCCCAGCATTAAGAAGGGAGTTACAATAGCATCAGGAAAAACCTCCGCGCTGGTTTGCTGCAATAACTTAAACCCGTAGGTTGACGAACTGGAATTGCGCGATGGCTCATTCAATTCACCTGCGGTAATTTTTACCAGAGTATCATCGATAGTTTTAGCTGCCCGCTCAATTACCTGTTTGGCAATTTCATCGTTCAGAATTCTGAAGTTTACTTTAGCACTTACCAGCGATGGAATAACATTTTCCTTTATTCCCGCATTTAGGATAGTAGCCACTTCGGTGGTGCGAAGCAGGGCACGGCCTTCATCGCTTTTTTCATACTCCTTTAAAATAAGCGGACCAAAAAGCCAGCGATTGGCAAAAACTGTTTTAACCGGTTGCGGCATTTCGGGTCCAACAAATTCTAAAAATTCTTTTACCGTTTCAACGGTTCTTGGTGCTTCAGGATTATCGTGCAGTTTTTTGATGGCCGATGTAATCACATCCAGTGCGCTTTCTTTTGGCGGATGGCTGGAGTGACCACCTTTTACATTAGCGGTAAGTTCAAGTGTAACGTATCCTTTCTCTGCAGTACCAATGAGTGCCACCGGTCGCTTGATATTCGGAACAATGCCTTCAGATACCATTCCGCCTTCATCCATGTAAAATTCGAAATTCACTTTTTGTGCGCGCAGATATTCCGCTATTTCTGCAGCACCTTTCTTGCCTCCTATTTCTTCATCGCTGCCGAAAGCGAAATAAACAGTTCGTTCAGGTACAAAGTTTTTTGCCTGCAATCTTTTCAAAGCTTCAAAGATGGAAACCAGACTTCCCTTATCATCCAATGCTCCTCTACCCCAGATAAAGCCATCTGCCACTTCTCCGCTGAACGGTTCGTGCGTCCATTTTGCTTTAGTGCTTTCTTCAATAGGAACCACATCTAAGTGCGCGTAAAGAATAACCGGCTTAACGCTTTCGTTCTTTCCCTTCCATTTCAAAAGCAGGCTTCTTTGGTTGATGATGGTGTCTTCGAGGTTTTGGAACACCGGTGCATATTCTGTTTTGAGGAAGGCAAAGAAGGAATCGAATGCTGCCTGGTTAACGATAGCGGTATCATCCTGTGAAACGGTGTTTATTTTAATAGCATCGCTCAGGTGCTTTACCGCTGTTTCATCTACCGGAAGTTCCTTTCGTTTTCCATCAACCGGTGCAATTTGTTTGCTTTTGAAAGAAGAAGTTTTGACAAAAAGAATTGCAACAATTACAATAACCACCAGAAGTAAGGCAAGGAAAAATTTTTTCATGTCATAAACTTTAAGGTTCGAAAGAAAGTTATTTCCGCTGAATCTCTTCGGTTAAAAGGCGCAGACAATTACGAACCAATTCGCCCATTGACGTGCAATCCAAAAACGAAACATCTTTATAATGCGCTGCAAGTTCCTTTCGTAGCTGTATTACCTTTTCTTTTGGTGAAATTGTATCGCGGTCCATCACATCAATTAAATAATTGAGCCGGTGGTGCGATGAAATGCTTCTGCGGGCAATGAGGGTGCGCTCCTCTTTTTGATATTGCCGGATAGTTTCGGGTGAGAGCAGTTCTAAAGTAAGCTGAACAAGCACAGCATTCTCTTTAAAAAACTGAGGCA
>CAIYOV010000354.1 GCA_903927935.1 uncultured Bacteroidota bacterium
GTACAAAGCAGGACGGCTTATCTGTTCGGCATTGCAAAAAAATGTCGTTGCCAATCCTGTACCTGGCAGTACGGATTTTAATTATAGTTACTACATCTATGATGATTTTGACCGCCCTTTATATTCTATTCCTCCTGCTGCCATCGAAGATATGAGTGCTCTCACAACAAATGCTTATGTTCTGACATCTACTATTATCAATAAGTGGATTACTACTTCTGTTTATGATCAGCGCCACCGATTGATTGAAAGTAAAATGCCCGAAAAAGAAACCGAGTATTATGTGTATGATCGCCTGGACAGAATTAAATTAGCTCAGGACGGCAATCTCCGCATGCAGGGTGTTGGAAACAATTCAGGCAAGTGGAGGTATGTAAAATACGATGTGTTGGGCAGACCAATTGAAAATGGAATTCAGAGTTTAACTCATTCCGAAACCGTAAATGGGTTACCGGTTAATGTGCCTTATACCCGTGCTGAATTGCAAACTACTTCTGACCTGTTCACCAACTATGTAGATGAATATAATGAGTTGATGCTTTACGAAACCCGTGCGGCTGATGGTACGAATGCGCATGATGGATATACTAATAACAAGTCATATCCTTTGAATGATGCTAATGGGCTTTTGTCTGTGGCTTACTATGATGATTACGACTTTAACGTAGATGGAACAGCGGAAGTGAATTATACAGCAGATGCCGACTATCCCAACAATTTCGCTTCCCCCTATTTAACCGGTAAAGTAACCGGTGTGAAAACCCGGAACATCTCAAGCAGTAATGCTATTGAAGCCGATTGGTATTACTCCTACCCTTTTTACGATGACCGAGATCGGGTGATACAAGCTGTTTCCGATCTGCATATAGGGGGACAGGAAATTTTTAATGCTGAATATGACTTTGCAGGTAAAGTTTTAAATACAAAAACAGAGCAACAGTTAGCAACACCACTCACTATACGTAAATATTATACCTACGATAATTTTCAGCGATTAAAAACTATCGAACAAAAAATAAATAACGATGCTACAATATTGATGGCTGCGTACAACTACAACGAGTTGGGGCAACTGGTTGAAAAAAATCTGCATTACAATTTAAGTGCAAACAAATACCTGCAGTCAGTTGACTACCGTTATAACATCCGAGGATGGCTCACGAAAATAAATGAGTCTGCTTGTGTAGATAATTTTTGCGTTATGCCAGCTCACTGGATTGATACCCATGTTACAGGTCCTTCTAATCCCTTTGTTTGGATAAATACTTATGTTAATGTGAATGACAATCCCGGTTTGCCTCCCATGTGGAATCCCCACAATCAGGCGCGGAGAAGTGCGCTTGGTCTCTTAGGCAATTTGGTGGAGACCGAAGGATTTACTGATCAGGATTTTATGAGCTATTCATTTGAGCATAGTGATAGCGCTACTAAAATTGAACTCATCAATGCTAAATATACCAACGAAATGCTTGCCAGCAGTAACGATAGTGTTCCGGTACCTTCGGGTGAGTTCAGGTATTATTTAAAACCGTTTATGCTGTATGGCGAAAATTTGAATGCTGAACAGGAGATAAACCATAACACCGGTTATGCAGGTAAACTTTTGGGGCATGTAAAGAATTTTATAAATGCAAAAGCAGGCATATCTTACGATTCACTGATAGTCCTTACAAACTATTCCGGTGGCAATCACTACTTAGACCTTAAAAGTAAATACGAAAGCCAATTAGCAGATACTGCACTACATATTAGTTGGCGTGTGTTTGCAGATAGTATTGCGCGTGATATAACTGCCATGCTCAAACAAGCTGCTGTTACCGAAACAAACTTCCGCAGCTATATTTATAAAATAGATAGCACCAACCGGGCACAGGCTGTTGCACTTTACGACAATGAGCCTATCTTCGATAGTATTTTAGACGGAGATTATTTATATCTTCTTTTGAGGGGAAGCACTGAACAGTTTATGGCTCATGCTGACAGTTCCTGCTTGCACAATAATCCGCTTGGCATATATACTGCTGCGCAGCAATTAGATACAGCATACTTAGGCACATTCTCCGACCTGTTGACCGGATATGACAGTTTGCAAATAAATCTTTACGACAGTATTTATCAAGATACTCTTTACAACGATAAAATAAAATTCTACCGTCAGTATCTTCCTTCCGGTTTAAAACAATTGCTCAAACAAAATCATAATAGTTCTCTGAGTAAGTTGATTGAGCAAAAAAACATTAGTAATCGCAAAGCAATAGTAGACCGGTTAGAGCAAACCTACAGTCCCTCGACTTATCAATACCGCAGTTACATTAACAGCGAGTTTAAGCAACAGTTTGTAAACGATATTGCAAGCTACCTTGCTCCATTGATTCAAAATCTTTCCGCTAAACACCGCAGCAGTAGCGAGCGGCAAAATGCCATTGAAAAAGCTTTAAGAAGTTACCTAACCACCATAAAAAATTTCCATTGCCAGCCCGATGCAGGCGACCAGAATGCCGATCTGTTTGCAATGGAGTTACACTATGCCGAGCCGAATACTTTAGTGAATGCTCCCGCACAATACAATGGGAATGTGAGCTGGGCAAAATGGACAGTGATAGGTGAAAAGGAGCGTGCCTATGGATACAACTACGACCCGCAAAACCGCCTTACCAAAGCAATCTTTGGCTCGCGTAATTTGGCATGCAAGTGGGAAGTGCCAACCGACCAGCGCTACAGTATGCCGGTGGCAAACTATGATGCTAACGGCAATATAAAAGCTATGCAGCAATACGGGGTAACTGCTTTTAGCAATAACACCTACCAGTTCGGTTTAATGGACAACCTCACTTATAACTACAGTGGAAATAAGTTGGTGGCTGTAACTGATGGTGCTACTGCCGGAGGAATAGCCGGTGACTTTAATGACAACTCCCACACCGGAACAACCGGTGAATATACCTACGATGCTAATGGCAATATGATTACTGATGTAAACAAAGGGCTGACTATTGACTACAACCTTTTAAATCAGCCACGTTTGATTACCAATAGTAATGGTGAAACCA
>CAIYOV010000355.1 GCA_903927935.1 uncultured Bacteroidota bacterium
AAAACAAAAGCCCGAAAGGGCTTTTGTTTTTATGGGCTGTTTTATTTGCCGTTGGCGGTAGTTTAGCGTAGTGGCATGTTGGGTTTATAAAAAATATCTAACGAAGTAAAGGAACACTAGCCTCGTTGTTGACCAAGCCAAGAAGAGCAGGGTATAATACATATAAGCAGGCTGATTAAGCATACCTATAGTTGTAATCATATTCGCCTTTACATATGCTTATACATGCCCCCGTTTATAATCATACATACGCTTGCTTATGGTTATACATGGTCTCGCATATAATCATACACATGCTTGCTTATGGTTATACATGGTCTCGTATATAATCATACATGCTCTTGCTTATGGTTATATATAGCTTCGTTTATAATTATACATACTCTTACTTATGGTTATACATGGCCTCGTGTATAATCATATATGCTCCTGCTTATGGTTATACATGGCTTCGTGTATAATCATATATGCCTCTGCTTATGGTTATACATGCCACCCATATTTTTTATAGTTGAGCGTAGTTAAACTATTGTTTGATAATAAATTATGCAAAAAAAATCTGAGAAACAGAATAGTTTTTGAGGGTGGTTTTGATGCGAGAAAAGGTTCCTCTTGCTTGTGACTAATTTAGCCTAACCGAACGCCCAAGTATTATTTAAGAGATTGCTTCGTCAGCCAGAGCGCTTCCTTGCAATGACGTGTTTCCTCTTTCTTCTTCGCTCTCCATTGCCTTGCTTCTTGCTTTCACTATTTCAAATTGTTCGGTGTATTCGGGGTGATTGGTTCCGAGCATACGGTCCCAGATATTAAAATACAAACCGTAGTTGCTGGTTACATACTTGTGGTGCATGTTGTGGTGGGTAGAAGTATTGCTGAACTTAGTTAAAAAACCATTGGTAAAACCCGAAGGAAACAACTCGAAGCCCAAATGCCCCAGCACATTCATACCGGTTTGGTAAAGCACCCACGCCAATAAAGCGAAGGGATGAAGCGGCATTAAAAATATCATGATGGGAACAATGCCAACTTCAACAATTGCTTCGAGCGGATGAAAAGCAAACGCAGCCCAGGGAGTTGGGTTAACAGAAAGGTGATGAACTTTGTGTATGTAAGGATAAATAGGTTTCCAATGCATAAAACGGTGAGTGAAATAGAAATAGGTATCGTGTAAAAGAATAAAAGCGATAACGGAGAAAATAAAATAACCAATACTGTGGTCACTGAAGTTGAGATACATTTGTGTGTAGCCATGCTTGCGGAGAATAAACATGGTAGTTCCTACCAATGAGAAAATGGCAATGGAGAGAAAGGAGTAACCCATTTCCCTAAGAATATGTTTGTTGTCGGGATACTTCTGTTGAATTTTAAGTTTGAAGAAGTCGCGTTTTTTCCAAACATAAAAAATGAGAAATAGCGTTCCCGCAAAAACTAAATAACGGAGAGAAAGAATACTTAAGGTTCGAAAATATCTGAGAATTAATTCCTGTATGCTGATCATGATTGAAGTTTTATAACGAACGTAAAGGTGAATGATAAAAACGTGAACTGAAAATATTATCTGATAAGGCGTGAAAGTTGTGCACTGAACTGAGGTTTATAGTTGTTGAAGGGTAATAAAAAGCAAAGCCCCGCATGTTGGCAGGGCTTTGCTTTGTTATAGTCAATAAAATTCTACCAAACCTGAATAACATTTGTGTGACCGTTGTAAGTAATCGTCACTGTTTTGTCGCAGGCTTCGTTGTTGTAGCTATCGTAATTAACTTCCAGTACTTTGCCGTTGCTGTTAGTTACCAATAATTTACCAGCAATAAATGTAGTAAGGCATCCGAGTGTCAGTTTTTTCTTGAGCGGTGTAGTGGTAACTACTGTGTAAGTTACTCCGTTAGCGTTGGTTCCCGAAGCACTTCCCGATACGGTGTATTCATCGTTATACCATCCTGTCCCTGCATCATAGCTTTGCGTAACCGCACGGCTGCTGTTCCAACTAACGGTTCCGTTATCTCTTTGCAAAGTGGCGTTGTTTACTTCCACTGTATAACTGGTTGTGCTGGTTCTGGTAATTGTTTTGAGACCGGTAACCTTATACATCTTGGTTCCATTGCCTACGTAATATTCATCGCTGGAGGCAATGGTTACATTAATGGCACAAGGGAAATCGCTCCACCGGTGATCCATGCTTACATGAATTTTTCCTGCACGGTAGCGGCCATCTTTACAAAGAATGCCTTTGAAGCTTGCACCATGATCGACTGGTCCGTAATCGAGGTAAAAATCTATACCATCACCATCCGTAAAGGTAGTATCGTTAAAAATTACCAAGGCCCCGCTCGGTAAAATGAGGTCGTCTGTCTTGCCGGTGCGGGTATCGGTAGAAGCGTAATCGGAAACTACATCGTAAATCTGTGCGTATTCGGTTTCGATAGCTGCGTTGTCAGAAGCACTCTGAATGCTTTCGGTAAGTTCTTTACGGCAGGAAGTAAATGCTATTGCCGCAATAAGCACCATTGAAACAAGTCGAAGTTTATTCATACATCAGGAATTTTAGCGAAGCGAATTTACAAAAAGACTTCAAGGTAATATAATGCAAAAACAAAGCCCCGTCAAGTGTTAATGACGGGGCTTTTAGTTAAAAGTTTAATCAGTGCTTAAAATTTGCTGATAATTTCATCGGCAAACTCACTGCATTTAATTTCAGTAGCACCTTCCATCTGTCTCGCAAAATCGTATGTAACGCGTTTGCCGGCAATAGCGCCTTCCAAGCCTTTGTGAATAAGTAGTGCGGCTTTATCCCATCCCAAATATTCAAACATCATAGCGCCCGAAAGAATTACAGAGCCAGGATTTACTTTATCGAGACCGGTATACTTTGGAGCAGTTCCGTGCGTAGCTTCGAAAATAGCGTGACCGGTTACATAGTTAATGTTAGCACCAGGAGCAATTCCAATTCCACCAACCTGTGCGGCAAGTGCATCAGAAAGATAATCGCCATTCAGGTTCAAGGTTGCAATTACATCAAACTCTTCAGGGCGGGTTAACACCTGCTGAAGGGTAATGTCGGCAATTGAATCTTTTACAATCACCTTGCCTGCTGCCTGTGCGGCTTTCATTTCTGCGTCAGCAGCATCTTCGCCTTTAGCTTTCTTGGTTTTCTCCCAAGTGTTCCAGGTGTAAGTAGTTTCAGCAAATTCAGTTTCGGCTAATGCATAACCCCAGTCGCGGAAACCGCCTTCGGTGTATTTCATGATGTTCCCTTTGTGAACAATAGTTACAGTTTTCTGTTTGTTTTCGATAGCATACTGAATTGCTGAACGGATTAAACGCTGCGAACCTATTTTAGAAACCGCTTTAATACCAATGCCTACACATGTTTCAGGATCAGTATTTTTCAGTTTTGCCATCTTGATGTATTCTTTCCCTTTCTTTTTATCGCTGAAACGGATTTTAGCGTAGTCTTTTTCGAACTTGCGTTTAATGAATTTAAGAAACTCATTGGCCTGTTCGCTTCCGCCCGGATATTCAATACCTGCATAAATATCTTCGGTGTTTTCGCGGAAAATAACCATCGAAACTTTCTCAGGATGTTTAACCGGTGAAGGCGTTCCTGCATAATAACGCACAGGACGAAGACAAACATATAAATCAAGAATTTGGCGCAATGCCACGTTCAAAGAACGGATACCTCCACCAACGGGCGTAGTTAGTGGTCCTTTGATGCCCACGAGATATTCGCGGAAAGCAGTAAGTGTTTCTTCAGGTAGCCAGCTGCCTGTTTTATCGAAGCTTTTCTGCCCTGCTAATACTTCTTTCCATTCAATTTTCTTTTTGCCTTTGTAAGCGGTAGCCACAGCTGCGTCTAATACACGCACCGATGCTGCCCAAATGTCTGCTCCAGTTCCGTCTCCTTCAATAAAAGGGATAATAGGTTCATTAGGAACTTTAAGTTTTCCTCTGCTTATTGTAATTTTTTCTGCCATAATTGTTTATTTTTGGTTTAAATCGGGGCAAACCAAAGCGTTTTTTTTAAAACAGCAAACTTTAAATGGCTGATTAATGCCCAAGATGATTAGCATCATATGCCGTTACGGCACGGTATGCCCTTTCGGTTTCTTCATTTCTGCTCAAAAGGTGACTGAAAAAATTACATTCGCCCCCGAAAAAAACGAAATAATGAGCGTAGAAAATGTTTTGAGAGCCCGAAGCAATAATCAGTGCGAATTGTGTAAATCAACTTCTAATCTGACGGTATATGATGTGCCTCCACACCCTGAACAAAAAGAAGAAGACAGCATTCTGATTTGTGAGAAGTGTGATTTGCAGTTAAACAAAAAGGAAGAGTTGGACAGCAAACACTGGAGTTGCCTGAATGAAAGTATGTGGAGTGAAGTGGTTCCTGTGCAGGTAGTAACCTGGCGCATGTTGAACCGCCTTCGCGATGAAAGCTGGGCAGCCGATGCTATTGACCAGATGTTTTTTGATGAATCTACTCTTGTCTGGGCAAAGGCCACAGGCGACCACGAAAACAGCAGTGCCGTAGAACTGCACCGCGATTGCAACGGTAACATATTGCACGATGGCGACAATGTGGTATTAACTAAAACCCTGGATGTAAAAGGCTCTAACCTGAACGCTAAACTTGGCACCGTAGTAAAAGGTATAAAATTAGTGGTTGATAATGTTGAGCAAATAGAAGGTAAAATAGAAGGACAAACTATTGTTATCCTGACCAAATATTTAAGAAAGGGATAAACCCGGTAAGATTTGTAGCAACATTTGTATCCGAACAAAGTTTTCGGAATGCCCCGATGGTGTAAAAACAGCTGGAAACTCGACAGGTTTTTAAAGCATTAAAACCAATTGTGAAATAGCTGTAAACTTTCAAGTATTTTTCTACTTTTGCGCCCCTTTCATCAATCATGATGAATTTACAACCAAACTAAACTCACGCACATGGGGTGAGAATAAACAATAACCGTGTATATCAAATGTCAGAAACTATATTAGAAAACACCAGCGGCAATACATCCACCGCGCATGATGATTTCGATTGGAGCGTAGACAAACGCAACGTAGTCCGCTACACAGAAAAAGAGAAAGCAGATTACGATGTGCAGTATTCCTCTACCCTTAAAACAATCGAAAACAACGAAATTGTAAAAGGAATTGTTGTGGCTTTAACCAATACTGATGTGGTATTAAACATTGGGTTTAAATCAGACGGTCTTGTTCCGCTTTCAGAATTCCGCGATGTGGAAGATTTGAAAATAGGCGATGAATTCGATGTTTATGTAGTAAACAAAGAAGACAAAAAAGGGATCCTGCAATTGAGCCGTAAAAACGCCCGCACCATGAAAGCGTGGGAAGAAATTATGGAAGCACACAAAAGTGGTGTGGTGGTTCAAGGTAAAATCGTATCAAAAACAAAAGGTGGTCTTATCGCTAACGTATTTGGTGTTGATACTTTCCTTCCGGGTTCGCAAATTGACGTTAAGCCAATTACCGACTATGATGTGTATGTAGGTAAAACTATGGAGTTGAAAGTGGTGAAAATTAACGAAGCCATTAAGAACGCAGTTGTATCGCACAAAGCCCTTATCGAATCTGATATTGAATCGCAGCGTGAAGCTATCATCGGTAAATTAGAGAAAGGCCAGGTACTTGAAGGAACAATCAAAAATATCACCGACTTTGGTGCGTTTATTGACCTTGGAGGCGTTGACGGCTTGCTTTACATCACCGATATTTCGTGGGGCAGAATCGGTCACCCGAAAGAAGTGCTCGAACTTAACCAGAAGCTGAACGTGGTAGTGTTGGATTACGATGATAACAAGAAGAGAATATCGCTCGGCTTGAAACAATTGCAGCCGCACCCTTGGGATACTCTTGATAAAGACATCGAACTTGGCAGCAAGGTGAAAGGTAAAATCGTAAATATTGAAGATTACGGTTCATTCCTTGAAATTACTCCGGGTGTAGAAGGTTTGATTCACGTTTCCGAAGTTTCATGGAGCAATACGCCAATCAACAGCCGTGAATACTTTAAGTCAGGCGATACTCACGAAGCAATCGTGATGACACTTGACCGCGAAGAAAGAAAGATGTCTCTTTCATTAAAGAGACTGACTGAAGACCCGTGGATTAAGATTGCCGATAAATTCCCTGTAGGAACAAAAACCAAAGGTGTAGTTAAGAACATCACTCCTTACGGTGTTTTTGTTGAACTGGCTGACGGTATCGGAGGCATGATTCACATCAGCGACCTTTCATGGACAAAACGTTATAACCATCCAACAGAGTTTACCAAAGTAGGAAACGAATTAGATGTAGTGGTAATGGATATTGATAATGAAAACCGCAAGCTTACTCTTGGTCACAAGCAAATCGAAGAAGATCCATGGGATTCATTCGAAACGGTATTCCCAGTAGGTTCAGTTCACGAAGCAACTTTATTGCACAGCGATGATAAGGGAGGAATTGTTTTGTTACCTTATGGTCTTGAGGCATTTGCTCCTAAAAAACATTTAGCGAAAGAAAGCGGTGGTTTTGTAGCTGCTGATGAGAAAGCTGAATTCAAAGTAATTGAGTTCAACCGTAACGATAAGCGAATACTTGTATCTCACGCCCGCATTTGGGAAGAAGCTAAGAACGAAGCGATAGAAGGTGAAAAGAAAGAAAAGAAAGTAGAGCGCGAAAAAACAGCTAAGACTGTTAAGACTATGCAGAAGAACATAGAAAAAGCAACTCTTGGCGATTTAAGCGCACTAAGCGATTTGAAAGAGAAGATGGATAGCAAGAAAGCTTCTGATGACGCAGCTGCGAAAGAACAAGCTTCTTCTAACGAAACTTCTGAAGAGAAAAGCCCTGAGTAATCAGCTTGTTTTCAATACATGCTTTTAAAACAAAACCCTGCATTGCGGGGTTTTGTTATTTTACGAAACGACATATCCCTACAACTTGATCAAACGGATATAATAATTTATTTTCCGTGAATGAATTTGTAGAATGTAAACTCCTCACATTACATCCAGTTCAATTTTCATAAAACTATAATTTCACAGGTTTTGGACAGATGATAGCATTTATACAATTAATTTCAAACAACTCAAGTGTAACTTTTTTTCACTTGACTATTCTATTTAAATGGACTATATTAGCATCGGAATACATTCTAAGCGACATACTTAATTACTTGTTTTATTAATTAATGAATATAAAGACAAAAGCCAAGCTGGTTCTTGCCGCTCCAATTAATGATTGCTCATCAGCTCTGCAACCAGAAGCGCATACTCTCTATGGAACTTATTGGTTCTATTTTGTAAAAGAGTTAGTCATCTTTTTTCTTTTGATTTATTTGAAACTATGTAACGTCATATGCTGAGAAACCTTTACCTATGGCTTTTTATTTGTTTCATATACTTAGAAGGTTTTTCACAGTCAACACTTTCAGACGGAAAATTTTCGCGAGATTTATTATCTAATGGGGTTATCCTTGTTTCGTCATCTTCTAATGAAATTTCTTCAGGCGACAAGGCCTTGATGCTTTCCTACAATTTTAATTATTACCGCAGGTATAATAATCACATAAAAGTTCAACTCGAGCGTGGACCTATGATTGAATTATTTTCTATTAAAGAATTACAGGATCAAGGAATATTTGTAGAGCCCGAGTTTATTGAACAGAAAAAGAATGAATCATTGAATGAAAATATTAAACACGAGATTATTTTGAGGCTGAATATTGGAATGGGTTATCGTGCCAAAACAAACAGTGAAATAGACAACTAAATAGCTATTAATTGAAGATACATTTATTTCGATTTCTTTTTGTTTTTGCTGTTATAACTTCTCCTAACTTACTATTAGCTGTATCGGGGGACGATTGCTCTACCGCTATTTCTGTTTCTTCGAACGGTTGTTCTGCAGCTGGTGCTTATTCCAATATTGGTATTGCGGGGACACTTTCAGCACCTTCTTGCTTTACAGGTGGGAATAATAACGGTATGTGGTTTTCTTTTGTTGCATCGTCTCCCACTGTAACCATCACTGTAAATTCAGGAACACTAGCTGTGCCTCAAGTGGCTTTACTCAGTGCTGCTACTATGCCTTGTACAGGTCCGTTTAATGAGCTGAGTTGCAATAGTCCTACTACAGCATCTGCTATGCTTACGTATAGTGCACTCACTACCGGTAATACATATTACGTTTACGTTGATGGTAGAAATAATCAAACAGGAAATTTTCAGTTATGCTTAAGTTCTCCACTGCAGCCGGGTAATGACAATCCTTGTACACCATTCGTTGTTCCTGCAGCTAATTTTTGTTCAGGTGTAAACGCATACACAAATAACGGGGCTACTTCTGATAATCCTTTTTCTGTTTCTTACCCAGCTTGCTGGAATGGAACGGGCGTTTTTAATACAGTTTGGTTTCAGTTTACAGCGATTGGTGCGTACAACACTATTACTGTTACAGGAACGGGAACTACAGGAATTGTACAGCCTCAAGTTGCAATTATAAGCACCGGTAATTGTAATGGAACATCATGGTCAAGTTTAGGTGCTTCCAATTGTGGAAGTGCAACGGCAGGTAATAATACCATTACTATTAATGCGAATAATTTGAATCCAGGTACCACGTATTTAATTGCGGTAGATGGCGTAGCCAATAATACGGGAACGTTTCAACTTTGTGTTAATAGTTATGTTCCCTCAGCCACACCCGTGAATGACCAGTGCAGTGGGGCAATTCTACTATGTCCTAATGGTTATTATAC
>CAIYOV010000356.1 GCA_903927935.1 uncultured Bacteroidota bacterium
ATAAAACGCTCTACGTTGGGGTCATCGTTACCTTTCTTCTGGTCGTCAGGGTTAAGGCTGGTGGTGAGCATAGAAACTACCACTTTTGCTTTTTGTTCTTCGGGCAGGGTATCGTACTCTTTCAAAAAATCCCATCCGTTCATGCCCGGCATATTAATATCTAAAAAAATAATGCCCGGCTGCGGGTAACTTGTATTAGCCGAATACTCGCCTTTGCTGCTTAAATAATTGAGCGCTTTACGGGCGGAGTTGCAAATTTCGATATGCGTATCTATGTCCGCCATTTTAATCACCATTTCGTGAATAAAATTAGTGGCGTCATCATCATCAATAAGCAGTATGCAGTAGAGTCCTTCTCTTTTTATCATAGTGTAAGTTTTTTAAGTGTTTATTGTAAAATAGAAAGTGCTTCCCTCGTCAGGTTTCGACTCTACCCAAATGCGGCCTTTATGCAACTCGGCAATTTTCATACAATACGCCAACCCGATGCCTGCACCATCATACTCATCTTTGTTATGCAGCCTTTGAAAAATTAGAAAGATTTTTTCCTTGAATTCATCGGCAACTCCAATACCGTTATCTTTTACCGCAAATTTCCAACCACCGTTTTGCTGTTGTTCAGCTGATATTGTTATTAAAGGCGGTACTCCTGCTTTTTTAAATTTTAAAGCATTGCTGATCAGATTTTGAAACAGCAGGGTTAGCTCCAGCTGGTAGGCATTAACGGTTGGCAGATTGCCCGCCTCAATATTTGCCCCTGCATTGGCAATAGCCATAGCAAAATCAGTTTTTATATCCCGCAGCACTTGGTTGCAGTCTACAGGCACTAACTCGACTTCTCTGCCAATCCGTGAATAATCAAGCAGACCTTTTATCAGTTGGCTCATTCTGCGTGCTGCATCATTCAGGTAATTAATCATTCGCTGGCCCGAAGAATCAAACTTTTGCTCATACCTCTGCGTTAATAAATCGGCAAGGCTGCTGATGGTGCGCAGGGGCTCCTGCAAATCGTGCGAGGCTATGTAGGCAAACTGTTCCAGCTCCTTATTTTTAGTTTCCAGTTGCAGCATCTGTTGCTCACGGGCATCCTCTCCTATTTTGCGTTCGGTAAGGTCGCGTGTTACTTCGCTGAACCCGGACAGGTTTCCCGCTTCATCGCGTATGGCGGTAATGGTAACATAGCCCCAATAAGTGCTGCCGTCTTTTCTTAACTGTTTCCCTTCATCGGTAGCTTTGCCTTCTCTTATTGCCGTTTCCTTAAGCAGTCCGGGTTTACCTTCATCAATGTCCTGCTGTGTATAAAAAAGTTCATAATTTTTCCCAATCACCTCATCGGCTATATACCCCTTAATTTTTTCGGCACCGCTGTTCCAGCTTAATATGTTACAGTCTTTATCTAACATAATAATGGCATACTCCTGCACCCCCTGAATCATGTGCTGAAAACGTGTTTCTGCTTCTCTGAACCCGTAAAGCGTTTTCAGGTAAGTATTCACCATCATTAAAACAAAAACTGCTCCCAGCAGGAAAACAATGCCCAGCAGCCATTCAAACCACAACTGCCTGTTTTCAATAATTATGTAAATAGATACCAGATAACTAAGCAGGAAGATTATCATTAAACTATACAACAAATACCAGGTTCTGCGTAATTGAATGCCTGAAACCAGTTTATACATCTTACGCATTTGCAATACCGCTGGCAACAGGGTAAGCGCCCCCAGTACCACCAGAACAATGATTGCTATTTGTGTAATGGTTAATTGCATTGTTGTATAACAATACTATTCTATTATGCGTGGCTTAGCAGAAATAAAACTTCCCCTTTTCACATCCAAATCTGTATCTGTACTTTAATTAAAGCACACCCTATTATTGAAGTGAATGCCTGCTGGCAACAAAGTAGTTCCACACGGGTAGATACTCAAGATAGATGAGTAAACGCGCAATCACAGGGAACACGTCAAAAAAACCGCTCATTGCAATTGGAAACCGTACGGAGTTAATGATTAATGGCCATTGAAACCGGCAACCTGAACCGGCCGGTAATTAAATACTGTTCATCGCCATTTTGTGAGGCAGATACGGGTATTCGGAAATTTCCGGTAATTACAGCATAACTGCCCGCTGGCAAGGCATCATCAAGCCAAACTTTATCGTTCCAGTCCTCAATAGTAAGGCTGGCAGAAGAAGGTAGCATATAAAGTTTGGTTGAAAATTTTTCCTTACACAACTTCGCTATATAATTATCTGCGCTCTGCGAAATAACCGGATAAACCGTCTGCCCCTTTTCAATCTTTAACCCTGAGGAACAGAACATGACCATATGCTGCGGAAGCATTTTGCTGTTCTCGCCCTGTAAGTTAAATCTGCCTTGCGTATCGGTGGTGCCAACCGGATATCCAAAAAACGGAGCCATGTCGGCATTAGTCATTCCTCTTTTGGCAGCGTATACAGTGTCAAAATTCCAACCGGCAAGCATCAGCGGAGAAACTTCATCGTTCGTGCTTCGAGTAATGGAC
>CAIYOV010000357.1 GCA_903927935.1 uncultured Bacteroidota bacterium
ATCAGATTATTACCGGTGGTTGCAGCCTTGATGTTATTCGCGTCTTGCAACCGTGCAGGCAAAAATGAACCGGGAAGAATTTATATGCCGGATATGACTTACTCGAATGCATACGAAACGTATTCAACGAGCAGTATAACTACTCCCGAAGGAAACAACATGAGCGCACGAAAGCCGGTAGAAGGAACTATTCCTTATAACTACATTCCTTCTGATCCTAAAATTAAAACCAATCCGGCTTTGCTGATGGGATATATGGTTAAAGACCATTACTCGCATAATCCGGCTAAACAGGAGGAAGAGAAAGCCCGTGCAGCTAATGAAATTCAGGATCCGCTTGAATACACACCAGAAAATTTAGAAGAAGGTAAAAGATTATATCTAATCAATTGCACCCCATGTCATGGAGAAAAAGGTGAAGGTAACGGACAGTTGATTGAATTACCTGGAGGTGGTGATGGTCCTTTTACATCTCGCCCACAACCATATAAAACTTTATTACCTCTAATGAAAGATGGAGCAATTTTCTATAGCGTTAGCTACGGAAGAAATATGATGGGAGGTTACGGATTCCAGCTTTCTGTAAACGAAAGATGGCAGGTGATTCATTACATAAAAAGTTTAGCTGGTGTTCAGCCGGGCGCGGCACCTGTTGCAGCACTGGTGGTTGCAGAAGCAAAAAAATAATTTGAGGCTGAAAGAAAAAGATAACGACAAACAAACGGAACTATGAACGAAACTTTTGAATTTACCGATAAGTTAAAGAAACAACTCTTCATTATGATGGGCATTGGTTTGCTCGGATTAGTGTTTGTTTTCTTTCTGCACCCTGAAAATCACCATGCACGCTTGTGGTCAAATATTTTGGCAAATACTTATTACTTTACGGGTATCTCGATATTCGGAATGTTTGCAGTAGCAGCCGGTACATTGGCTTATGGTAGCTGGCATATTCTGGTTAAAAGAATCTTTCTTTCGCTTGCAGCATTTGTTCGTGTAAGCGGCTTTGTTTTAGTGCTGATTGTTGTTCTCGGTTTGTTGAATGTTCATACATTATACGATCATGTAAAAGATATTTTGCATGAAACTCCGGTAGCGGAAAATCATACCACCAAGGTAATTTTCTTTGCACCGGTATTCTGGATAAGCCGGTTAGTAGCTTACGCATTTCTCTGGGCGCTTTTTTCCTGGGGAATGAATAAGTTTTTTGCCCGTACTGATCAGACAGATCCTAAAGTTTACAAACAATCAAAATTATTAGCTGCAGCTTTCATTGTAACTTTTGCAGTAACTGAATCGGCCGCAAGTTGGGACTACATAATGTGTTTAGATACGCATTGGTATTCAACACTATTCGGTTGGTATAACTTTGCCAGCTACGGATGTGCAGCATGGGCAATGACCATTTTGTTGGTTATCTACTTAAAGTCGAAAGGATATATGAGCCGTGTAAACGAAAACCACGTTCACGATTTGGGAAAGTTGTTGTTTGGTTTTTCTATTTTCTGGACTTATCTGTGGTTTGACCAGTTCATGTTACAGTGGTTTGCCAACATTCCGGAAGAAACATCTTTCTGGGTAAAAAGATTTGGTGAAGGATATTTCAAGTTCACTATTTTCCTTACGCTCATTATCAACTTTCTTTTCCCGCTTATCTTCTTAATTAAGAGAGGAGCAAAGAGAAACTTTAAAGTAATTGGCTTCGGTGCGGCACTGCTCATTTTCGGTCACTATGTAGATTTCTTCAACTATACTTTTATTGAACCAAACTGGAATCATGCGGCTATGGAAGCTAAGAAAGAAGAAGCTATGACGAATTCTTCTAAAGTGGTATTTCTTGCGCAAGCAGAAACTAAGAAAGAAGCAGTTAGTGATGTAGCACCCGTTAAGGAAAATACAGAAGCAGTTGCTGTTGAGGTGAAAAAGGAGGAAGGAGAGAAAGCCGAAGCAGGAAAAGAAGGTGAAGAAGTGCCGGCTACTAATTTTGCAGGAATTGGAATAGGAGAGTTATTGGTATTCATTGGATTTTTAGGCGCGTTTCTTTTTGCGTTTTTCCGCAATTTGGCAAAACGTCCTATTATACCTGAGAATGACCCATATCTGAAAGAAAGTGAAAGAATAGTGGTGGTATACTCTTAGAATATTTGGGATTTCACATGCTTTAATATTTTAGCACTCAGCGGTACATAATAATTAGGGATTTAGTTTAGGTTTTGTAGTAGGATTAGTAATAGAATTGTTATAACTTAAATTGGAAAGAGGGATACATATAATGTTATATGTTTATCCTGTTTTTAATAACAATTCATTTTGTTTATTGTAGATTAATATAGTTGACTTTTATTGCCTATTAAATTGAATTTGAAAAACTGAAAGAAATAAAATTATCATGATAGCATTTTTAACTTTTGCCACGATTGTATTGTTGTTTGTAGTGCTTGTATTAATTTCAAGAGCCAGCGAACTAACTGCCGATTTAAAAAACGGGAAGGTAGACTACACCAACCAGAGTAAATGGAACGGTTATTTTTTATTGGCTTCTTTGGTTCTAATGTTTGTTGGCTCGGCAGTGTGTTTTAAGGTGCTTATGCCTGTAATGATTCCAAAAGCAGTATCAGTGCATGGTGTAAAAACTGATTTTCTGTTTAACGTAACCATGATTATCCTTCTGGTTGCTTTCGTTCTTACACAGGTAGCACTTTTTTATTTCGCTTACCGTTATAACGAAAGCCATGGACATGAAGCATATTTCTATCCGCATAATAACACACTGGAAGTAATATGGACAGTAATTCCTGCTATTGTTCTGACCGGATTGATTGCAATGGGTATGTATGAGTGGATGCACATTTTCAATCCTGATGCGCGCGATAAAAATATGATGGTGATTGAAGCCACCGGCAAGCAATTTAACTGGATGCTTCGCTACTCCGGAAAGGATGGAAAATTTGGGGAAAGAATTATTGACCAAGCCCATATTTCTCCAACAAACGAACTTGGAATTAATTGGGAGGACCCTAAGAGCCATGATGATTTCATGAGCGATAAACTTTACTTAGTAAAGAACAAACCGGTGCTGATGAAATTGGGTGCACAGGATGTATTGCATAGCTTTTTTCTTCCTCACTTCCGGGTAAAGATGGATTGTGTGCCAGGTATTCCGACCGAATTTTATTTTGTTCCGACTATGACAACTGTCGAGATGCAGCAGTATTTAAGTACACAGCCATGGTGGCAAACAATTAATCCCGAAACCAATCAGCCACGTTGGCAAACATTTAAATATGAGTTGGCTTGTGCCGAGTTGTGTGGTAAATCTCACTTCGGTATGGAGCGCGAGGTAATTGTGGTTGACCAAAGTGAATATGATGCATGGATGGCAAAACAAACTCCTATGTATCAACCACCGGTTGCAGCAGTGCCGGCTACAGATTCTGTTACAACTAAAGAAGAAGCTAAAAAGCCAACAGCAATGTTGGTGACAAAATAAATTTTAAGAAGAAACAAATAAAGAGAAATGGAAACTGCCACAGCACACGCAACTCATCATGAACATGTTCACGGACATGAGGAGCATCATCATGAAGAAACATTTCTGACGAAATATATTTTCAGTCAGGACCACAAAATGATTAGTAAGCAATTTTTAATTACCGGAATTTTCTGGGGAATTGTAGGCGGTTTGCTTTCAGTTCTTTTTCGTCTGCAACTTGGATGGCCAAATGAAACTTTCCCTTTTCTTGAATCCTTCTTAGGAAAATGGGCTGAAGGCGGAAAAATAAGCCAGGAGTTTTATTATGCCATGGTGACTATGCACGGAACAATCCTAGTGTTTTTTGTGTTAACCGGTGGTTTGAGCGGAACATTTGCCAACCTTTTAATACCTTATCAAGTGGGAGCTCGAGATATGGCTTCGCCATTTATCAATATGCTTTCCTACTGGTTTTTCCTTGCAGCAGGTGTGGTAATGTTTTTTTCGTTTTTTATTCAAACAGGTCCTGCTTCAGGAGGATGGACAGCATATCCACCGCTGAATGGTTTGAGAGATACTGCAGTTAACCTTGGCTCCGGTCTTGGGTTTGATTTGTGGATTTTAGGTATGTCGTTGTTTATCGTTTCAGCATTACTCGGAGGTTTGAACTATATAGCTACCGTGTTAAACATGCGCACAAAAGGGATGAACATGTTCCGTCTTCCTCTTACAATTTGGGCGTTGCTGTTTACAGCTGTAATCGGTGTTCTTTCCTTCCCTGCTTTATTAGCCGGTTGCGTTCTTTTGGAATTTGATCGCTTGCTCGACACAAGCTTTTACCTGAACAATATCATCATCAACGGAAATCTTTTGGGATATAAGGGAGGTTCGCCAATTTTGTTCCAGCACTTGTTCTGGTTCCTTGGTCACCCCGAGGTGTATATCATCATTCTTCCTGCTATGGGATTGGTTTCGGAAGTTCTTTCAACCCAATCACGTAAACCTATTTTCGGTTATAAGGCAATGGTATTTTCAATTCTTGCCATTCTTGTATTGTCGTTCATTGTATGGGCGCATCACATGTTCGTAACCGGTTTGAACCCGAACTTAGGAGCTGTGTTCACTCTCTTTACTTTATTGATTGCAATTCCTTCGGCTATTAAAGTGTTTAACTGGATTGGTACTATATGGAAAGGAAAAGTAAGGTTGAGTTCGCCTGCACTTTTTGCTATTGGTTTTGTATCTATGTTCATTACGGGTGGTTTGACAGGAATTATCCTTGGTAACTCTGCCATTGACATTCAATTGCACGATACCATGTTTGTAGTAGCTCACTTCCATATTGTAATGGGAGTATCTGCATTCTTTGGAATGTTTGCCGGTGTTTATCACTGGTTCCCTCGTTTGTATGGAAAGTATATGAACGAAACCCTCGGTCAGATTCACTTCTATATTACCTTGATTGGTGCCTATGCGATTTTCTTCCCTATGCACTTTATGACGGGTCTTCCGCGCAGATATTATACTTACGCAAACTTTGAAACGTTCAATAACTTTAACTTCCTTGCTGAGTTTATCAGTATTGCTGCAATTATCGTTTTTATCGGGCAATTGGTGTTTGTGGTGAACTTCTTCTATAGCATTTTCAAAGGAAGAAAAGTGGTTGCTGAAAAAACTGTAGATGGTTATGATTACGCAAATCCATGGGGAACGACAACTATGGAATGGAGTGCACCTATTGAAAGATTACATGGTAACTGGCCAGGTGATATTCCGGCTGTTCACCGTTGGCCTTATGATTACAGTGTAAATGGAAGGGAATATATTCCTCAGACTGAGGCATTGAAACCGGGCGAAGTTCCGCACGAATAGTTTTTTAATACCCAAAGCATAAACATTAAAGTGGCAGAAGTAAAAGTAATAGCAATTGAACAACCGAACATCTTCATTCAGAAGTTGAGTGATTATGCTTTGCTCGCAAAATTGCGATTGAGCTTTTTGGTGGTGTTCTCTGCAGTGATAGGATATTTATTTGCAGCGCCTGCTTTTATCAGTGTTACACATATCGTTCTTCTTGCATTGGGAGGAATATTAGTGACCGGTGCGTCAAATGCAATTAATCAGATTATTGAAAGAGATATTGATAAGTTGATGAAGCGCACTCAAAACCGTCCGCTTCCAACTGAAAGAATGAATATGCTGGAGGCAATTCTTGCAGCGGGTGCTATGGGGATTTCCGGAATTATTATTCTGACTTATTTCTTTAATCCGGTGGCCGGAGTGCTTTCTGCCATTTCATTATTGAGTTACGCATTTGTTTACACTCCGCTTAAAAGAATTTCTCCGATTGCAGTTTTTGTGGGTGCCATTCCCGGTGCATTGCCTCCGATGATCGGTTATGTATGCGCTACCGGTGCCATTGATTTTGTGGCAGTGCTTTTATTCAGCATACAATTCATTTGGCAGTTTCCCCACTTTTGGAGTATTGCATGGATTCAATTTTATGATTATAAGAAAGCGGGAATTATGCTCTTGCCTTCATCTAGTGGCAAAACAAGCATGAGCGCTATTCAAAACGTAATTTATTGCAGTATGCTTTTGGTGGTTTCTATGATTCCATACTTTTTTAATATGGTGGGTCTGATAGGAAATATTTTTATTGCTACAGCGGGAGTTGTTTTTTTATGGATGTCATGGCAGCATTACAGAAGATGCGAAGATAAAACAGCGCGTGTGCTGATGTTTGGTTCATTTCTGTATTTACCGGTGGTGCAACTGGCATTAGTGATGGGGAAAATATGAATGTGACTTTGACTGAAGAAGAGATATTAAAAGAGAAGACCGAATACACCGGAGTTCATCCGCAAAAATTTGCGCTCTGGATTGCGATGGCTTCGATGAGTATGTTCTTTGCAGCTTTAACGAGCGCTTTGTTAGTGAAGAAGGGAGATTACCGCAGTTGGGAGAATTTTAAACTTCCCGGAGTATTCTTTTTCAGCACTTTGGCTGTGATTGGTGTCAGCATTTGTATTCATTCGGCACTTATCAGTTACCGCAAATCAAAGTTTACTCAATTTCGCTGGTTGATGTTCTTTTCATTTTTGCTGGGTTGTTTGTTTCTTGCTTTGCAACTGCAGGGATGGCATGTGTTGCAGCAAGGCGGCATGACGCTGACAGAAAACTTATCAGGTTCTTTTATTTACCTGCTAACTTCTGTGCATGGAGTGCATATCATAGTCGGATTATTAGTGATGCTTGTGTTTTTAATAAATGCAATTCGCAACCGAAAAGACCCGATTTATGAATTGCGCGACATTATCAACCCTAAGCGCCAACTGAATCTGGAACTGCTGGTGAGTTACTGGCACTATGTAGATGCAGTGTGGGTTTATTTGTATGTGTTCTTTTACTTGAATTATCAATAGAGAGTTAATAATAAAATCAAAATTTAAAAATTCGATATGTCAGCACAAGCTACAGGTCATCATGAAGAGGAAACCGTAAAACAACTTTGGGATGGCGGAGCATCGCCATTTAAAGTAGGTTACGGTAAAGTAATGATGTGGTATTTCCTTATCTCCGATACATTCACATTTGCATCTTTTCTGATTGCATACGCAGCATTGCGTTTTGCCCAATCTACCAGTTGGCCTAAACCGGCAGAAGTATTTTCTTCTATTCCTATTCATGGTTTAGAGCATCTTAAACTTCCGTTAGTGTTCGTGAGTTTTATGACATTCCTTCTCATCTTAAGTTCATGGACTATGGTTCGTGCGGTGCAGGAAGGCTACCGTATGAATAAAGACGGAGTGGTAAAATTCTTAATCCCTACCATTCTTTGCGGAATCGGATTTTTGGGTTGCCAGTATTTGGAGTGGACTCACTTAATCAGCGAAGGAATGACCCCTACAACTGTAGCAATAACTACAAAAATTCAAAACTTCGGTCAATTGTTTTTCGTGATTACCGGTTTCCACGGTATGCACGTGTTAGGCGGTGTGGTATTAAACACCTGGCTGGCAGTTTCTGCAGCTAACGGAAAATTTGATAAAGTAGGTCATTACGAAATGGTAGAAAAAATTGGTCTCTACTGGCACTTTGTGGATTTAGTTTGGGTGTATGTATTCCTTTGCTTTTATCTACTTTAATTTTTACGACAATTATTAAATAATAAAAAAATAATCACTGCATATGAATTTTGACGAACCGGTACAGGGCCACCTACATTGGACAGAAGGCGAATACAACGATAGCCGCCAGGATGTTATGAAAACCATTATTATCCTATCGGTGGTTACCATTGCCGAAGTGGGTATTGCCATTGGTTATGACCATTTTATGGGAGAAAAAGGTACAGGTAAAATATTCGTGAACATGATAATGGCGATTGCCTCTATCATTAAGGTATATTTTATTATGGGAACCTTTATGCACTTAAAGCATGAAAAAAAATGGTTCATCATGACGGTGCTTCTGCCGTTTTGCTTTTTAATATGGGCAATTATCGCTTTTACCTACGAAGGTGCAAGCTGGCAGGCTATGCGTGGCTGGCTCAATTTGTTCTAAATAAGTTCAGCTTATCATATACACAACGGCATACTTCAAAGTATGCCGTTTTTTGTTTTAGTCAAAATCAAATTCGTTTCTAAATTCACGGAAGGATTTTTATGCAGCCGTCAAACCTAAATACCAAACAATCTACTATCCATATCCGCAATATGGTTTGCGACAGCTGTGTGAAAGTAGTGAGGTTGGAGTTAGAGCGCACAGGCTTTATCAAAGTAGATCATGTTGAATTAGGCAAAGCGATCATCAGTTTCAACGAACAGGTAATCGGATTTTCACTGATTGATGAAATTTTAAAAAACAGCGGTTTCAGTTTAATTGATGACAGAGAGGATAAGCTGGTGGAACAAATAAAGCAATCGGTTATTCAGCTTATTTTTTTCGGCAACAACACCAACACTATTCTTCGCAACTCCGACTACCTGAGCCAGAAATTAGGAGAGCCTTATCATGTGCTTAGCAAAATGTTTTCGCAGAAGACTAACCTTACCTTAGAGAAATACGTGATTCAGATTAAGATGGAAAAGGTAAAAGAACTCATCAGTTATGGCGAGCTTACCCTCAGCGAAATTGCACATATGATGGGCTACAGCAGTGTGCAGTATCTTTCCAATCAGTTTAAGCAGGTAACCGGTGTTAATGTAAACGACTACAAAAAAGAGTTTCACAAAAAAAGAATTCCCTTAAATCATCTTCCGGATAGGGAACAGGAGAATGGATAATTCAGAATTCGTTCCACCGCTAATACAAAAACCTTATCAGGAAAAGCTATCGTTAAACCAATTATCTATTTGCTGCTTCATCTCTGTTACCGAGCTCATATCTTTTGGCTGAATACTTCCTGCGGCAAAATCAGTGATGTAGTCTTTGCTCCATTCTTTATGGTGCATGGCAAGCTGTTTAACGGCATCCATGGTATATTGAATTTCGAGGTTGGTGTGCGTAGGGTGAAACGACATTCGTATCCAGCCCGGCTTGTCAGAGCAGTTCCCCTCGCTGATCTGATCGGTAATCAGGTGCGATTTTTCGGGTGTAACATTCAGTAAATAATGGCCATAGGTACCGGCACATGAACAGCCCCCTCGGGTTTGTATTCCGAATCTGTCATTCAGTAATTTTACGCCCATATTATAATGCAGGCCATCGATGTAGAACGAAACAATGCCCAGTCTCTTGCGGTGTTTTTCGGCCAGCACATGCAGGTTCGGTATGCCGGCTAATGTATCCCAGACAATTTCTAAAATTTCGTCTTCGCGCTTTTGCATGTTTTCAACCCCCATTTCGTTCTTCAGTTGAATGCACATGGCGGCTCTGATAGTTTGCAGAAAGGCAGGGGTTCCTCCGTCTTCCCGGGCTTCAATATCATTGATGTATTTATGCTGCCCCCACGGATTGGTCCAGTCCACGGTGCCTCCGCCCGGATGGTCGGGTACTGAATTAGCGTATAGCTTTTGATTGAAAACCAATATGCCGGTTGAGCCCGGGCCGCCCAAAAATTTATGAGGAGAAAAATAAATGGCATCGAGATAAGCCCCCTGTTCATCATCGGGATGCATGTTGATGGCCACATACGGTGCCGAGCAGGCAAAATCAACAAAACACAAACCGTTAAACCGGTGGAACAGCGCGGCAATTTCCAGATACGGAGTCATAATGCCGGTAACATTAGAGCAGGAGGTAATGGCGGCAATTTTAATACTGCGGTGACTGTATAGCTGCAGCTGCTCTTTAAAATTTTCAACCGAAACCAACCCTGTTTCATCGGGCGCAACAATCACCACATCGGCAATGGTTTCGAGCCACGATGTTTGGTTGCTGTGGTGTTCCATATGGGTGATAAAAACAACCGGCTTGTCCTTTTCGGTCAGGGTAATTTTTCCTTTAAACGACTCATGTAATTTGAGCCCGAGTATGCGCTGAAATTTATTCACCACACCGGTCATCCCCGAGTTAGACGATATCAGAATATCCTGAGGTGCGGCACCCACATGGTCTTTAATAATCTGCCGCGCCTGATGGTAAGCATAGGTCATGGCCGAGCCGGTGTAGTTGGTATCGGTATGCGTGTTGGCTACTAAAGGAAAAACCTGTTTCAGCATCCGTTCTTCAATGGGTAAATACATTCTTCCGCTGGCTGTCCAGTCGGCATAAATAATACGGATAGCCTGATGGTAAGGTGTTTGAATAGTTGTATGCTGACCTATGGTGTTATTGCGGTATGCAGAAAAAAAGTGTTCCATATTTATTTTCCCGCTTTAAGTTTTTCCAGCTTCGATTTAGTTTCGGGTGAATCACCAAGCGTTAATGCCTTAGCGAAATACTCCATAGCTTTCTGCTTGTCGCCTTTTGCATCGTAAAAATCACCCATACTGTCATATACATTTAAACTCTGCGGATAGTTGGTAATATTCATTTCGAAGAAGTGAAACGCTTTGTCGAAATATCTTTTCTGCAGAAACTGATAGGCCAAATCATTAATCATCGCTTCGTGAGGAGGAACGGTGTAACCCAATTGTTTCGATACATTTTTAAAATGAGAAACAATGGCTGAATCGAAATTGAACGTAAGGAATTCCTTGTCCGAAGAAGGCATCCGGAATTTATTAAAGCTGAAAATAAAACGCAGTCCGTCATATGCTGCCATAAGCGGAACGGAACCATGGTCATCATCGTTGTAATATTTCGAACTCCAGTTCAACCGGTTCGTTTTGTTTTTCTTTAAATCATCTGTAAACTCAATTATGCTGCGAATGTGTGCCGTTGAAAAAGAGGTATCTCTGCGCACTTTCGCGGTGTCCATGGTTGGTTCCAGGGTGTTTGCCATGGCCAGAAATAATGTTTTGTTGTCAAACTTTTTTCCGGCTAAATCTTTTTCTGCCTGCTTCAATAGTTTCCGTTCGTGCCACCACATACTGGGGTCGATGGCTATATAGGAGTTGAATAAATTGGGATGATTAAACAATGTATTTACCACCATCAGC
>CAIYOV010000358.1 GCA_903927935.1 uncultured Bacteroidota bacterium
ATCTTGTCGGTTTCTACTTCGGCATTAAGTGGATTGAATTATAAAGTGACGCTTGGACCTTCAGAGGTGCAAACATTTACGGTGGGTGGTGCTAATTTGCTCGACAACCTATCACTAACCGTTACCGGTAACTTTGAAATAAAAAGAGCAGAAGATTTGAATTATACGCAAAATCCTATTACGCTCACCAAAGATGGTACAGGACTAATTCCTACCACCACCATTTCCGTACGTTTAAAATCGGGATTGACTATTGGCTCAAACAATGGAAGTATAACCATTAGTTCTACTGATTTTGCAACCAATACGGTCAATCTCTCTGGAGATGTATCACCCAATCCACCAACTATTTACGTGGCGAATCTGACTGATTTTGCAACAACCCCTAGTAGCCCATCGCCCGAACAACACTTTATGATAAATGGACACGATTTAACTACCGCAATTGTTATAACAGCATCACCTAATTTCGAAATATCTACTACCTCAGGTGCTTCGTTTAGTCCTGTGAGCAATATATCTTTAAATCTAGTAACAGGAAATGTGGCATTAACTCCCATTTATGTTCGGTTGAAAGCAGGTTTAGCAGTTCAATCGTACTCCGAAATAATTCAAATACGCTCGGGAGGTGCCGATGCCATTGATCTAAAACTAAAAGGAGTGGTTGATACAAGTACAAGCATTAAAAATACAAACAATCCAGATATTAGTATTAAAGCATTAAATGGTACTGAAATTCAAGTTTCAGGACTAAGTGAAGGTGATTTGGTGGCTGTATATGACATTCGCGGAAGCATGATTGCGACTAAAAAAGCATCAGAAAATATAATTACATTATCAGTTCCACAAAAGGGAATGTATATTGTAAAAGTGATTGAATGATAAAACATCTTATTTTCAAACCATTATTTTTCAGTACAATAAAATTATAAACAGATGAAATACAAGTTACTTCTCATTTTCTCATTTTTTATTTTTCAATTCTCTCAATTGAATGCCATTACCGTTACAGTTGGTGCTTTGGGTGCCAATTACACAACCCTTAAAGATGCATTTTACCAAATCAACAAGGGCTATCTAACAGGCGATGTAGTGATTCAGCTAACTTCAAGCACCACCGAAACCGCTGTTGCTAAACTTACAGCTTCGGGAGTTTATAACCCAGGTGGAAAATCCAACTACACCAGTGTAACTATCTATCCGGTTACTACGGGTATAACCATTTCAGGAAGTTTTGCAACTGCCAATCTCATTGACCTTGTAGGTGCAACGAATGCAACTATCGATGGTCGTGTGCATCAAGCGGGCGCTACCGCGAGCCTAACTATTGTGAATACTGCCGCTATTGCTGCTACTGCCGTAGGTTTGTCGGCACATGCCTCTAATAATACCGTTAAATTCTGTGTGCTTAAAGGATATTCGGCAACCTCACGTGGCGTAATCAATATTGATAATAGAATATATACGGCAGGTTCGGCTGGCTGTAGCAATAATGTGTTCAGTTACAATACTTTTAGGGGAAATTCCACAGGTTCGCCTTATTTCGGAATTTATTCATTAGGTTATCCAGGCGATGCAGCTACCTCTCAACCAGC
>CAIYOV010000359.1 GCA_903927935.1 uncultured Bacteroidota bacterium
AAATGAAAATTTTTAGCCTTTTAGCCAAAAAATCACCTAAAACGCAAAAGTGTATTTACCCTTTTCATCGCGGTATTCGTAATTAACTACGCGGGGCCATAGAGGTTTTATCAGTTCAGATTCCCAGCCATCTAAATCTTTTAAAAGTTCTTTTACTACCTGCGGGTTTTTATCGTACACATTATGCTGCTCGGTGCTGTCCGCTTTCAGGTTATAAAGCTGGTTGGTGTTATCGTATTCGTTCACAATAAATTTCCAGTCATCTTTACGCACCGCCTTATTAAAATCGCTGCGCCAGAAAAGTTCAGCGTGTGCATCTTCTTTTTTGCCGTTGGCATAAGGCAACAGATTTACTCCGTCATATTTGCGGTCGGCAGGTAAATTAATTCCTATCATCTGAGCAATGGTGGCAAAAATATCGAGCGAAATAACCGGTCTTGTATAAACCGTGCCCGGTTTAATATGGTTCTTCCACTGCATCATAAACGGCACTTTAATGCCGCCTTCAAAATTGGTGAGCTTGCCCCCGCGGTAAGGCGAGTTATCGGTAGTACCGTTGTAAACCGCGCCACCGTTATCGCTCAGAAAAATGATGAGGGTGTTATCGGCAATCCCCAAACTGTCTATATGCGCCAGTAAGCGCCCCACCTGGTCATCGAGGTCTTTAATCATGGCGGCATAAATGCGCTTAACGGGGTCTTTAATATTGGCAAACTGACGGTAATATTTTTTAGGCGCCTGCAGCGGAGCGTGCGGTGCATTGTAAGGTAGATAAAGAAAAAAAGGGTCTTTTTTGTTTTTATCTACAAACGAAATGGCTTCATCGGTCAGTTTATCGGTTAGGAATTTTTTTGTTTCCACGCACTGTTCGCAATTGGTCAGCAACGCACAATTTCCCTTTCGACCTTCGGCTACATTCCATTCGTGCTCGTCCATGTAATCTCTGCGCAGCGGCATACACATTACGGAAGTATCGCTCTTTTCGGCATACATGGTAAAGGCTTCGTAAAAACCATACTGATAATCGAATCCGCGCGCGCAGGGTTTGGCAAAATCTGCCGAGCCTAAATGCCATTTGCCGATAATACCGGTATTGTATTTATATTTTTTCAGCATCTCAGCCATCGTAATTTCCGAAGGCGGAAGCCCCTGCCTCATCCGGTCCACTTCGCTGGGAACCTCGCGCGACTTCAGCAAGTGAAGCGGCAGAAAACGCGGAAACAATTTGATGGCGTAATACTGAAACATGTTGCGCAGGTAGCGGGTGTTGGGCTGAAACTCGTGCCCGAACCGCTGTTGATACCTGCCGGTAAGCAAACCCGCGCGTGAAGGAGAACACACCGGTGATGAGATATAGCCTTCCGAAAACATCACTCCGTTTTTTCCAATGCCGTCAATGTTTGGTGTAGAAACAGATTTACTTCCATACAGCGAAAGATCGGTAATGCCTAAGTCATCAGCCAGTATTACAATGATATTCGGTCGCTTATAATTCGCAACATCGCCAACAGATTGGGCTAAATATTCAGCTTTGCCCTGTATCAGTTTCTCGTCAAAAAAAATTTTGAATTTGTCATCTTCAAAAGGCTTCCATAAAAAAGCAGAACAGACAATTACTCCTGCAAGAACCGAAACCGCAATCCCTATTTTTTTGTAAATAACCATTCTACGATAATACTATAAATGTTCAATTCAATTATTGAACTTGAAATAATCTCCGCTACCTTCCGTTCAGAAATGGAAATGAATTCAATCTTCAATCTTCAATCTTCGATCTTCAAACAGGTTTACCTTTTTGCATTCATCTCACTACTTACTACTCACTACTCACTACTCTCACAACAAACTCAGGTTTACAAACCCAACATCAACCGCGTGTTATTTGTGCTCGATGTTTCCGGCAGCATGAAAGGAAAGTGGGGTGAGAAAACAAAATTTGAAACCGCTAAAGAACTTCTTTATAAAATTATTGATTCGGTAGAAAAGAAAAATCCGAATGTTGAATTTGGAGTAAGAGCGTTTGGTTATCAGTTTCCAAAAACAGATAGAAATTGCAAAGACAGTAAACTTCTTATTCCATTTGCGAAGAACAATGCGGAAAAAATAAAATCAGCGCTCGGAAAAATTTCTCCTCAGGGAATGACACCGATTGCGTATTCCATTTCGGAAGCCGTAAACGATTTTCCTGCTGATGAGAAAAGTTTAAACTCCATCATCATCATCACCGATGGAAACGAAAACTGTGATGGCAATCCATGTTCGGCTTCGCAGAAGTTATTAGACAAACGGATTTCACTTCGTCCGTTTATTGTTGGCTTAAACGGAGGAGAAAATTTTTTAGAGAAATTGAAATGTATTGGCACAACACTCGATACGAAGGATGAAACCTCCTTCTATAACACAGTAGGGGTAATCATCAGGCAAACACTAAACACAACCACTGCACAAGTAAATCTGTTGGATAACAATGGCAATCCAACTGTTACTAATATTCCTTTCACGCTTTACGATCATGCCAGCGGAAAAATTCTTTATAACTTCATTCACACACTCAACGAAAAGGGAAACCCCGATACACTTTATCTCGACCCAGTTGGCATTTACGATTTAGAACTGCATACCTATCCAAGCATTAAAAAAGAAAATATTGAACTTGTTCCCGGCAAACACAACATCATCGCGCTTGATGTTCCTGCCGGTAGTTTGAATGTAAATTGTGTTGCCGCTTCAATCGCCAATAACAACGCACAGATTTTACTTCGCCCGAAAAATGATTTAAAGAAAATTCTGAACTTGCAGGATTTGAATGAAGCAGAGAAATATCTCGCTGCCAATTATCATTTAGAAATTCTCACAACTCCCGAAACACTCATCGATACTACCGTTGGCGCTTTTTTAGAAAATCAGATTTCGATTCCCAACTATGGTACCCTTTCGTTGATGGCTGATGAAAAAGTATTAGCAAGTATTTACGTGGAGAAAAATGGGTTGCTGCAAATGGTGGAGCGTTTTGAAATCAACACCAAAACCGATAACCGGAAACTACAACCTGGAGAATATTTGTTGGTGTATAAATCGAAAACAAATTACGATAGCGAATCAACCCGCAGTCAGAAATTTTTAATTGAAGAAGGAAGAGTTGCGGTAATTAATATTCTATAATGAAAAAAAAGTTGGAGGTTGGCGGTTGGCAGTTCGCAGTAAATACAAGAGTGTTGCTCTGTATTTGCATTGCCTATTGCCTATTGCCTATTGCCTCTTTTTCTCAGGAACGCACGCGAATTCTTTTTCTGCTTGATGCTTCACTGAGTATGAAAAACGAATGGAAGGGTGGAAGTAAATGGGACGTTGCCAGAACAGCATTAGCTGATATTGCGGACAGTATTTCGCAGGTTCCTAATTGCGAAATGGGAATGCGCGTCTTCGGTCACTTGTATCCTGAGCCCGATAAAAATTGTCACGATTCGCGTTTAGAAATTCGTATTGATACTGGCAACGTAAAAGCAATAAAAAGGAAGTTGGATGAAATTCGTCCTAAAGGAATTACACCGTTGGTTTATTCCATTGAGAAAACAGTGGGTGATTTTGGAGGCGTTCCTGCAAAAAATATTCTAATTGTTATCACAGATGGAGAAGATGCCTGCGACCGTGACCCTTGTTCTGTTTCGCTGATGTTGCAGAAGAACAATATCATTCTTCGCCCGTTTATTATAGGCATGGCATTGCAGGCAAAAAATTTTGAAGAGATGCAGTGCATGGGCAAACTCTATAACACAAATACTGCAGAGGAGTTTTCTGAAGCATTGAAAAATGTAGTGAATCAATCTATTGCTAAAACTTCGTTGCAGGTAAACCTGAACGACATAAATGGCAAACCAACTGAAAGCAACGTGAATATAACTTTCTATGATTTGGAATCAAGATTGCCTAAATACAATCTTTATCACAGTATGAATCATCGCGGGTTTCCTGATACACTTATTGTTTCCCCGATGTTTGACTATAAACTGCAAATTCATACCATCCCGCCAATTACCGTTGACAGTATTCATCTGAAAAAGAATTTCCACAACATCATAAATGTAAAAGCTCCGCAGGGTTATCTCAATTTTACTTTACAAGGAACAATTTCGAAATCGGCAGCGATTGAACGGATAAAATGTTTGGTGCATAAGCCTAACGAAATTGCAACGCTAAATGTGCAGGAGATGAACACAAAAGAAAAATATATCTGCGGCGCTTATGATTTAGAAGTGCTGACTCTGCCGCGCACGTTTGTAAAAGGTGTAAGGATTGACCAAAGCAAAACCACCGATGTGCAGATTCCTTCACCGGGAATTCTAACTATGAATAAAACTTTTGAAGCCTACGGGGGGATTTTTATTGTTGAGAAAGGAGGAATGAAAAAAATTTATGAGCTACGCTTAAAAGACAAGCAGGAAACAATAGCTCTTCAGCCCGGCAAATACAGAATCGTTTATCGCTCGAAATCTGCGCGCACTATCCACACCACCGTTGATAAAGAATTTGAAATTACTTCGGGTGGAAGTTTAAGTTTGAAACTTTAAATCACCAGCCAAAATTTGCTTCAATGGCTTCAACACAAACACAAAAAACGATGACTTTAGCTGATTTTGTTGTAACCGGTAAAAAAGATACCCGCTCAGGTTTTGGCGCAGGCATTTTAGAAGCGGGCAGAAAAAATACAAACGTGGTAGCACTTTGTGCTGACCTTATCGGCTCGCTCAAACTTGATGACTTCATTAAAGAATTTCCTGAACGATTTGTTCAAACAGGTGTAGCCGAAGCCAACATGATTGGCATTGCAGCCGGTATGACGATTGGTGGGAAAATTCCTTTCGCAACAACATTCGCAAACTTTGCTACCGGCAGGGTGTATGACCAGATTCGTCAGAGTGTGGCTTACAGCGGAAAAAATGTAAAAATTGCCGGCTCGCATGCGGGCGTTACGCTTGGCGAAGATGGCGCTACACATCAGATATTAGAAGACATTGGTTTGATGCAAATGCTGCCGGGCATGGTGGTGATAAACCCATGCGATTACAATCAAACTAAAGAAGCAACTATTGCAGCTGCAGAACATGTTGGTCCGGTTTATCTGCGTTTTGGCAGACCGGCATGGCCTATTTTTATGCCAGAAGGAAATTTCAAAATTGGAAAAGCAATTGTGATGAACGAAGGGAAAGATGTAACCATTTTTGCCACCGGTCATTTAGTTTGGAAAGCCTTAGAAGCCGCGAAACAATTAGAAGCAGAAGGACTTTCCGTTGAACTGATAAATATTCACACCATAAAGCCTTTAGATGCCGAAGCCATTTTGAAATCAGTTTCAAAAACAAAATGCGCGGTAGTTTGCGAAGAGCACAACCGCATTGGGGGGCTTGGTTCATCCGTTGCTGCATTGCTTGGACAAGAACTTCCTACTCCCTTAGAATATGTTGCAGTAAATGATTCGTTTGGTGAAAGCGGAACACCCGACCAGCTTCTTGCAAAATTCGGGTTAGATACACCCAACGTAATTGCTGCCGCAAAAAAAGTTCTTGCACGTAAAAAATAATTCGATTTTAAACCTTTTGTTAATTTGTCTGTCACAAGTGCAACCTAATGCCCTATGACCGACAGAGAAATACTTGATCTTTTTCATTCCGGCTCCGGTAGAGAGCGTGCGTTTACTTTGCTAATTGAGCAATACCAACAGAAAGTTTACTGGCATATCCGCAGAATGGTGCAGAGCCATGACGATACGAACGATGTAATGCAAAATGTCTTTATCAAAGTATGGAACAGTCTGGAAAACTTCCGTGCCGATTCGCAATTGTTCACCTGGCTTTACAGGATTGCCACTAACGAAACCATCACGTTTATCAATTCCAGAAATAAAAAGGCCACTATCAGTTTTGATGGTGGTGACAGCGATGATGAAGACAATAATTATTCGCCTTCCAATTATTTAAAAGGCGATTCGCATCAGGTGGATGGCGATGATATTCAGGCGCGTTTGCAAAGAGCGATTGAGACTTTGCCTGAAAAGCAAAAACTGGTTTTTAACCTTCGCTATTACGATGAAATGCCCTACGAGCAAATGAGCGAAGTGCTGGGAACCAGCGAAGGTGCGCTGAAAGCAAGCTATCACCATGCTGCTCAGAAGATTGAAAAATATTTATTGGGAGAGGATTAAACTTATCAGGGAAGGAACAGTCATAACAGACGAAATGGAAACAAGAGAAAATATTTTGAAGGAACTGAAAGAGATTGCCCCTAAACTGGCTGCGATAGAGAAGAAGAATTTCTACTCTGTTCCTGAAAACTATTTCCTGAATTTTAAGAGCGAAATACTTGAGCAGGTAAAATTGAACGCAGTTAAGCAGGAGTTGAAATCAGTGGCACCTGAACTATTGAAAATTGAAAAGAGAAACACCGTTGAAGTTCCGACCGGCTATTTCAACTTTTTTTCAGGGGATTTAATAAAGAAGATTCGTACGAACGAAGTGGCGGCTGAATTAAAAGAAATTGCACCGACACTTTCTCAGGCAGAAAAAATAAGCCCGTTAGAAGTTCCTGCAAACTACTTCAACGCTTTTCCTCAGCAAATGAAGAAGCGGATTGCTGTTGAACAAAAAGCAACTGCCGTTCTTTCAAAACCAAAATGGACAGAGGCATTGAACAACCTTCTTGAAAATATTTCAGCAGTTGTTTTTAAACCCAAATATTCATTCGCGTTTGCCGGTATGGCTTCTATATTAATTGTTGCTGTGATGATGTTGATGAGAGTTGAACAGCAATGCAATGATCTGGATTGCAAGATGGCATCGATTAGCGATGAAGAGCTTAATACGTATTTAGATAAAAGCACTGATGCTTATCAGGAGGAAATTTTTGAAACTGATTTAAGCGACAAAGCTGATGCAGAGCCGGTTTTCAAAGAGGTTTTGAAAGATGTAAGCGATGAGGAATTAAACAACGCCATTCTCGATTAAAAGAAACGATATGAAAAAATATTTTACAAACAGAAAACTGAAGACGATGAAAAAGTTAATGATGGCTGCTATGCTGGTAGCGGGAATGTGTAGCGCAAATATTTTTGCACAGGCACCACAACAGCCGCCACAAGGGCAAGGCAATAAAGAAGACAGAGTGGAGGCATTGAGAATTGCGTTCATCTCGCAACAACTCAATCTTAGTCCGCAGGAGGCGCAAAATTTCTGGCCGGTTTATAACCAGTTCAGGGGGGATATGAAAACCCTTCAACAGAATTTCAAGCCGGGTGGCAATGGTCAATTTACAGCCGAACAGCAATTAGATATGGAGCAGAAAAAATTAGACCTGAAGAAGAAATACAAGAATCAATTTGAGGGCGCTTTAGGAAAAGATAAGGTGAATCAGCTTTACAATATTGAAAGACAGTTTCACGAAAAGCTGAAAGAGTTACGTGAGCAGCGCCAGCAACAAAAAGGAAATATTCAAGGTCCCGGACCAAACGGACCACGTGGAGGAGGAAGACCAGGAGGAAGATTTTAAATGGATGAACGACTGAAATTTTAAAGGGCGCTATCAGCGCCCTTTTTTGTTTTTGTGCTTAAAGAATAAAAGGTATCACCGCCTTTCTCTCCTTCGGATAATCGACAAATTTTTGCAGGTACCATTTGTGGTGGTCAAGCGCGCGGGGTAATAAGTTTACTACCGTCCAGACAGGGAAACTGAAAGCTGCGAGCGAGCCAATCATTACTGCAAAGCCGAGCCATTCAATCATTTCACCAAAAAGATTAGGGCACGAAATGTATTTGAACAGAAGGCCGGTTGGAATTTTGTAACCTGTTTCTCCGGGTTTGCGCAGGGCAATCAGCATGTTGTCGCTTTTTACATTAATGATTACACCAGTAAGAAAGAGGGTGATGCCGATAATAAACTGCGGAGAAGAAAAATAGTCATCGCCAAAATTCCCTCCAATGTTGCCGAGAAAATAGCCGAGAATAAACGTGTTGCAGAAATTAAAGAACACAGCCGAACCGCAAATCACTAAAGGGATTTTTTTGCCCTGCGTTTTTGTGCGAAAAGGGAAAATGTAAGAACGATAGATATAATGCGCTACATACAAACCGTAGAAAAAATAACTCGCATGCGTTTTTTCTAAGCTTCCGGTAAAGAACCAAAAGCTGATAAAGAAAGGCGCTACTCCCTCCTGAATCATCCAGCCCAGTTGATTGGATATCATCGGTCCCCAGCCGGTGGTTACGTGCCTGCCGTATGGAGCTGTTTTAATCAGTAAAAAGGTAAATGCAATAATACCGGTTGCAATCCAGGCGTAAAGGAGGTAGTAGTAAATTTCTGTTGTCAAATGGTAAGTCCTCCATCTACGCTTATCACTGTTCCCGAAATAAACTGCGCATCGTTGCTTGCAAGAAAAGCATAAACGTTCGCCACATCTTCTGCCGTTCCTAATTTTTTTAAAGGAATTTTTTCTTTCATCATCTCAATTACTTTTTCGGGAATGGTGGTAATCATTTCGGTGGCGATGAAGCCCGGAGCCACCGCATTCACGGTGATATTATTTTTGCCGAGTTCGCGCGCCCATGTTTTGGTAAGCGCAATTACTCCCGCTTTTGTGGCCGCATAATTTGACTGACCGTAGTTGCCATACAAGCCAACAATGCTTGATGTGTTGATGATTCGCCCGAAATTATTCTGAATCATGTTGGGCGAAACGGCTTTGGTACAATTAAAAACACCGGTCAGGTTTACATCCATTACCTGTTGCCATTGTTCGACAGTCATTTTTTGCAGCGATGCATCGCGCGTAATTCCTGCGTTGTTGATGAGCACATCAATCTTTCCGAATTGCCGGATAATTTCTTTGGTCGCTGCTTCCACTTCTTCAAACTTCGCAGTGTTCACTTTTATAAAGCGGGCAACAAAACCTTCGTTCAAAAGAATCAACTCCAGTTCTTTTCCCTGCACTTCGTTTACATCCCATATACCGACTGCCGCATCTTCGCGCGCAAATTTTTCAACGGCTGCTTTGCCAATGCCCGAAGCCCCTCCGGTAATTACAACTACTTTGTTTTTGAATTTCATAAAAACGAATGTAAATGAATTGACACAATTGCGAATCGGTTTGGCGGGTGAGAAAATGTTTTTATAATTTTGAGATAAAATAAATTGCCATGGAAACCTCCGATGCTAACCTGCTGCGGCAGGAAATTGCCTTCCGCGGACGAATGATAGAGGCTTTGCTTGCCTCGAACGAAGAACTAAGGGAAAGATGTGCTCGCCTTTCTTCCTTTATTGAATCGAAAATGGAGCTTTATTCCGCTCCGGACAAAGACGCGATAGCAAAGCACTTGCTTTATTCCACTTCGAACAAAGATGTGACATCAAATGAGTTACTTTATTCCACTCGTGACTTAACTGTGGCATCAAATCAAACGGATTATTCCACTCCGGACTTGGGTGTGGTATCAAATCAGTCGGATTATTCCACTCCGCAAGAAGAAGCTACACAAAATCAATCGCTTTTACACAACCCACAAGAAGGAAGCGGCATAAATGAAGTGTTTGAACCCTTGCCGAAAAGGTTTGAACAAAATAGTAAAGTGGTTTATCTGCTGGCTTCCATGCTAAGGCAACATTTGCAATATAAGGGACGCGAGACTGCTATGGAAGCAGCTGCATTTGTAATACTTCATATATATAATGACGGAGATGGTGATTATAACGCTCTTACCAAGGCCACCGGCCAGTCGCAAAGCGGGCTGGCGAAGATGATTATGCGCCTGAAGAAGAAAGGAGTGATACAGC
>CAIYOV010000360.1 GCA_903927935.1 uncultured Bacteroidota bacterium
CAATATGATGGCGATTTAACTGGACTGCCGGTCTCGAACACCAGTCGAACTTACCCAAATGCGGCTTATGGCCATATGTCGGATGAAATTCGGCTGGGATACCAGGCGGCAGTCGTTAGTTTCCATAGCCCGACATACGGACGATTATGGCTCTCGGTGGATCACCATGCGGGAGATACAGTTTCCTGCACACAGGCTGAAGCTCTGGTATTGGTGGCTGAAAAACGCAGCGGACAATACCCCAAACGGCGCACGGAACTACTTCAAAAACGGATTGAAGACTTTGTCAAAAGCCGTGAGCCAGCCGATGAACGGTTCTGCAGCCAACAAGCGGCATTGGCAGCGGCAGAACAGGCCAAAGCAGAGACACTCGAAAAGCTTCGGGCTACACAAGAAATACCAGAAACCAAGCTACAACATATTCAGATGCTTGAACGCCGCGGGGTACGCTACGAAAAAGCCATAGAAGTTGCTCACAAAAAACTGAGCAAGACATGTGTCTGGCTCAGTGCGCACTTGGAGCAGGAAAAGGCCTTGCGCAAGCGTCTGGCACAGTTTGAACGAGAGAACATAGAAAATCTACAACCGATTGAAGCCTGTTTTCGCCTCGATGCTGGCTTCGGTACCTACGACAATATCGCCCTGTTGATTGAAATGGGCTACGAATTGTATGTAAAACTGCACAACCACACAATTGTGGAGAAGCTCAAGCAGAGCGTGGCACCTGAAACTGCTTGGACACGTGTTGGGAACAATGCTGAAATGGTTGCATGGTCCGAGATGCAGTTAAAAAACAGTCCCTACCCGCTCGATATTGCGCTAGAACGTTTTTACACCGGCAAAACGCAAAAACATAGCGCGCTTGCGCACTTCGGATCTACACCTGTAACTACCGATTTATCCACCTGGTTTGGAAAATACAATGCTCGCCAGACAATCGAGGCTGGAATCAAGGAAACCAAACAGGTCTTTTATCTTAACAGGCTAAAGGTGCGCTCCGAACCGGCCATTTATTTACAGGAAGTTATGACTATATTTGCAGCCAATTTTATTCGCTGGGCAACAGCTTGGATCGAACAGCATGCTGACAAAGATGAGAACACACTCCCTGTCGGTGAAATGGGTATCAAGAAGCAAGTGCAAGTTGCCGCAAATACTTCAGCGAAAGTCATCCAAAATTCAGAAGGTTTGTTGTTAAGGTTCAGCCCAGCCAGTGTTTTCACAGGCAAACAACTCTTTTTTCGGGCTGCTCTTAAGCCGCCAAATCCCGGCGAGCATGATTGGCACGCTTTTGTACTCATTGATGCAAAATATCTTGTAGTTCTTCTTCAGTAAAATGCTCTTTGAGAATTTTAGCGACGTCTTTATATGCCTGCTCGTTTTGTTGTGCAAGAGTCCGCATCATTACTTTTACCATAGCAATATTTTGTTGAGCAGAATATTTTAAAATTTCCTGATAAACCGAATGAATTGCCCCGTACCTGTTAAATAAAATATTGCTAACCGCAGCTGTTCCCAATATTTTGGCAACTGTCATTAAATTTATCCCATACACTTTAAAATTCTTTCAAATAATTAGAAATATCCTGTGAAGTATGCATATTGGTTGTGAAAATTTCAAACAGCGTTTTTATCATATCTCTGTACATAATTTTTGTCTCATTATCAGTATTTTCTGATTTTGATAAATCTGTCAAACCTTCAACCAAAACTTTGAAATTCTCTTTATTGATGTTCAATTCATCAAGCCGAGATTGCAGAACTCGACCAAATAATTGCTCTTTTTTATTAAGAGCATAGATTTCTTTGATTGTTCCAATAATTTCTGGAAGGTTTTGAACAATTCCTTGTACAATGACAAGTTTAGCCGATACAGGCTGCATTTCACTTTTTACGATTTTTTTGTCCATATTCCCTTTCGACCGCTTCTTATGAGTTTTTCACATTATCTGAATTCTTATTATCTTTCCATACGACATCAAAGAGTTTCTTGACACCATATGCAGCCCCTATTGCGATTGCAGGAACCACAACAACAGCCCCTGCCACCATTCCGAACCCAGCGCCGAGAAAAGCCAAGCCAGAACTTATTCCAGCGGCGCTAAGTCCAAAAACTGAACCGCTTGCTGCAATTGCTCCTATGGGGATACCGACCCCAGCAAGGGTTGCTACACTCTCTTTTATGACCTGCCTAAATCTTTCAGAATTTGACGGAATATTTTTGATTCTATCAAGATTTTCTTGGATAGACTTTATGGCATCAACTTGTTCTTGGGTAATACCCAATATTTCTGCGATGCCAAGGATGTATTGGTATTCTTCATCAATGAATTTTGAGTCAATCAAAGCAAAAAGACACAAGTCTGAGATTAATGTATATTTTAATTCAGTATTACCAAGATTTTGAATTGTCTCAAGATTCGCAAGCTTATCATCGTGCTGAAGATAGAATACTGAAGAGTAGATTTTAGATTTTCCTAAATCTGAGATCTTAAGTTTCTCCAACAATATATCCAGTTGGCGTTTCTCTTCATCCACAAATTCTTTATCTGCATAGCAGATGGCAGATAAAATACTCAAGTAGGCAATTTGTTCATTTTCAGAATATTCTTCTAATGGGTGTTTTTTGTGTTCTTCTTGCACAATTACTGCTCCGGCCAGTTCCAGGAACTCTTCCCATTCTTCTTTGAAGAAGTGGATGGTCCTGTTGTCCAGTTCGACATGGTAAGTGGTTTCACCATCGGGTTCATCGGCCTTCCACGCCAGATAATTCTCAGTCTCGGCCAAGGTCTCGGTTGTGGGTTTGGGGGTTTTGGGCATAATTTCGCTCCTTTTTGTGTGTTGATAGAGAGAGAGTTTACCGACCAATAAGCGCGGCAATTAAACCAAGGGTCTTTGGGATTTCGCTTGGCGCGGCTGTATGAGGAAGTGCCTTTAGGGCAAAACCGCACAATATCGTCAAAATAACACCCCACACATGAGGGTTGCCACGCAAAGTCCCATAGAGCCAGTTAATAAACTATTCATTCTACAACTGCTGCTAATTTGTAATTTAACAATTGTCACATTTCAAAAACTACAGTGGGATATTTTTTTGCTACACTATCAAGAAAATAGGGTTTTAAGAAGTTATCTATCGGGGTTAAATACCCCCACTCCACAAAAAAGTATAGCATAAAAAATCACAAACACGACGCTATTGCTAACCTAAAAAAGTGATAAGAGAGGCGGAAAGCCTCTTTTATCAAGGTGGAGCAGGTGGGTAGCCTAGCGTAACCGTTGTGCAATCATCTCGAAAAGCGTAAAAAGCGGCAAAAAATAATTAGGTCGAACGAGCTCTTTTGAAGCCGGAAAAAGAAGAGTTTTACCCGCAAGTGAACTGGCGGGGCTGAACCTTAACAACATACCTTCTGAATTGATGATGACTTTAGCCGAAGTGTGAGCAGCAACCTGAACCTGGCGCTTGATGCCCATTTTACGGATCTTGAGCTGGTTCTGATCGGGCTGTGCGTGCTGCTCAATCCAAATGGCAGTCCACCGAATAAAGTTGGCAGCGAAAATGGTCATGGCTTCCTGTAAATAAATGGCCGGTTCTGAGCGAACATTGATGCGATGCAGATAGAAAACCTGCTTGGTTTCCTTGATTCCAGCCTCGATATCTTGGCGGCCATTGTACCTACCAAACCAGGCAGGCAAATCTTGTGTCACCGGGGCGTCGCAAAAATAGACCAGGGCGCTGTGCTTGAGCTTTTTGTCGCCAGTATGAAAGCGTTCCAGCCCAAGGGAGAGCGGGTAGGGGCAATTATCCAGCTTGAGAGCAGTCCAGGCAACCATTTCGGCATTCTTGCCAACCCGTGTCCAGGTATTTTCTGGCAGAACCAGCTTCTGCAAAGCCTGAACCACTTTGTGGCTATGCAGTTTGGTGTAGAGTTCATAGCCCATTTCAATGAGTAAAGCAATGTTGGCATACGTGCCAAAGCCAGCATCCAACCGAAAACAGATTTTGCGGGGATCAGGGTTGTCTGTGTTCTCCTGTTCAAAACGCTGCAAGCGGGTTCGCAAGATTTTCTCCTGTTCCATCTGAGTCTGGAGCAAGTGCAACGTCTTTTCGAGACGTTTCTGGGCGCTTTCAATCGCCTGTTGGCGGCGAAGACCGCGTCGTTCGAGGCTTTGGATGCATCCCGGTTTGGTTTTTTGGTTGAGTTGAGCATCCTGAAGTTGAACCAGGGTTTCCTGTTTGGCAGAATATGCCTTTTCCAGGGCGGCTTTCTGGTCTTCCAGTCGTTTTTCGGTGGGCTGACACTCTCTTTGGAAGGCTTCTATCCGTCCCTGGAGCAATTCCGTCCTCCGGCGTGGGCGTAATTCCGTCCGCTTTTCTGCAGCCAACACCAATCCTTCCGCCTGGGTGCAAGAAACCGTATCGCCAGCATGATGCTCCACCGACAGCCACAACCGTCCATACGTCGGACTGTGAAAGCTGGTCACACCAGCCTGGTAACCCAACCGAATTTCATCATCCATGTGTCCGTAGGCTGCGTTCGGGTAGGTTCGACTGGTGTTTGAAACGGGAATACCGGTCAGGTCACCATCTTGCTCGACAGCCTTGCCCTGTCGTTGGATCAATTTCAACTCACTTTCGATAAATGGCTTGCCAACCCGTTCCAACACTGCCACCAGCGCCCGGGCTTCTTCCCAACTCAGCTTGCCCATTGTGCGGCTTACTCCGCTGTAGTCGGCCCAACTGCTTTGTCCCCAGGCTTGTGCTACTGCCAGGTCTTTGTCCAAGGGGTGCGCCGCAAGACTGATGTCCTGTAGATGCTTCGCTCCGGCCAATATCGCCACAAATAATTCGAGCACTTTTGCCTGGGGCGGGTGTTCATAGTTTTTCTGGCCAATTTTTACGGCTTCGATACCTGCTATGAGACCAATTTCTTGTGCAAATTTTCACAGTAAAGGTAAAAATAATGAATAAAGGGCAGGGTTCAGAAAAGCTAAAAAAGTGATCACAGCACCTTTACAAATTATGCAGTGGACTGTTGCCGGGTCCAAACGAAATAGCCCCGGTAGAGCGGGTAGGATAATATTTCGGCGGTAAAAATGACTTGCAAAGCCAGA
>CAIYOV010000361.1 GCA_903927935.1 uncultured Bacteroidota bacterium
AAATTGGCGGAGATATTATTCAAAATAAAAAAACGTTTCTGCTCATTACAGCTTTGAACAATGCAAACGAAGAGCAACGCAATCAACTACTCAATTTGTTTCAGGAAAAAAATGAATCAAAAAAAGTAACCGGTGTAATGGAATTGTTTGATGCCCTTGAAATAAGCGACAAAACCGAAAATAAAATCAACGAATTGTTTGAAAAATCGTTGAATTCACTCCACTCAGTTAACCTGCGCGATGAAAATAAGAAACCTTTATTTGCGCTGGCAGAAAAAATTCATACTAGGGACTATTAAGCCAAACTTGCCCTCCGCTTTCACTTTCAAAATATCAAATTACATTCGCCCTCGCTATGTTTATAACCGTATATAAATCGAAACTTCACCGCGTAACTGTTACGCAGGCAGACCTTAATTATATAGGCAGTATCACCATTGACGAAAACCTGATGGAAGCCGCTAACCTTGTAGAACACGAGCGTGTGCAAATCGTCAATATAAACAATGGCGAGCGCCTCGAAACTTATGTAATAAAAGGTGAGCGCGGCTCTGGTACTATTTGCCTCAACGGTCCCGCTGCACGTAAGGTATCAGTTGGTGATATTATCATCGTAATCAGTTACGCTATGGTAAGTATGGAAGAATACAAAAACCATCAACCGGTAACGGTTCATGTAAATGCTTCGAATCAAATAACCCCGTAATTTTTCATGAAACACAGATTTGTGTTTCTATCGCGCTTTTATGAAAAAACATCTTGGTAACATTATTAAACTGGTTGTATCACTTGGTGTAGGTGTTGGGCTTGTATATTGGTTTATAGGGCAAATGAGTGCTAGCGATAAACAACATGTAATAGAAGATGTAAAGCGCGCCAACTATTTCTGGGTTGCAATTCCGCCTATAATTGGTTTAGTCAGTAATTATTTCAGAACCGAAAGATGGAGATTACTTCTTCGTTCACTAGGCTATAATCCGGGTTTCTGGAATACTTTCTTTAGTGTGATGATGATGTATTTTCTGAACCTTTTTTTCCCACGCTTAGGTGAAGTAAGCCGCTGCGGAGTGCTGGCGCGTTACGAAAAGATTCCTTTAGATAAAGCTATTGGCACCATGGTGCTTGAAAGACTGATGGATGTAGTTTGCCTCGGAGTAGTGGTGCTGATTTTAATAATTGGCGAGCACGATAAATTCTTTTTGCTCTACGAACAGATAGTGCAAAATTCCAAAACTACTTTTGCGGATATCATTCAGAAAAATCAAATAAGCCCCTTAGTAAAATACGGAGTAATGGGAACCGCAATGTTGACATTAATAATTTTTATCGGGGCACAAATTCACGCAAAAGGTTTCGAAAATATTGTGGCGAATATAAAAGAGCGCATTGCTGGTTTGGTGCGTGGTATTCTTTCAATTAAAGATGTGCAGAATCCTTTTCTGTTTTTGTTTCATACTGTTATGATTTGGGTTTTGTATTTTCTAATGGCATACACAGGCTTCCGTATGTTTCCCGAAACTTCGAACTTAAGTTTACTGGCTGCAGGTGTTTGTTTGTTTTTTAGCGGAGTGGCATTCTCACTTACACCCGGAGGACTTGGTCTTTACCCAATTTTTATTCAAATAGTTTTAGGTCTTTATGGAGTGGTGGGAAGTGCCGCTATCTCGTTTGGCTTAGTACAATGGACTGCTCAAACAGCTTCTGTAATGATAGCGGGTGTGATTTCGTTGATACTTCTCGCAATATTAAACCGCGAACCTACGTTAGAAGAAGAACCCTTAAAAGCATAAACCTTGATTTTCGCAGACAAAATCGAGTCGAAAATTTTTTCACTTGACGAACTTCTCCAACGAATAGAATTCTGGAGAAAACTCGGTGATAAAATTGTGTTTACCAATGGCTGCTTCGATATTCTTCACGAAGGTCATATCCATTTATTGGCATCCTGCAGCGAATTTGGTGAAAGACTTATTGTTGGGTTAAATGCCGATTCATCGATAAATGCTTTAAAAGGACCATCGCGTCCTATAAACAATCAGGATTCAAGAGCCATACTTCTTGGGGCAACACAATTTGTGGATGGTGTTGTTTTTTTCTACGAACACACTCCCGAAAATTTAATTCTCGCCATCAAACCCGATGTTTTAGTAAAAGGTGGTGACTGGAAAAAAAATGAAATTATTGGAAGTGATTTTGTTGAAAGTTACGGAGGAAAAGTAAAAACAGTTCCCTACCTGAAAGGTTTCAGCACTACCGAAATTATTGCGCGTTCAAAAAAATAACTGGCGGTTTAATTCTTATTTGCCCATCTCTTCTTCTCTTCTATCTTCGCGCTCAATAAATTTTATCCAATGAATTTTTCCCTCTCTGAAGAACACCTGATGATACGCCAGGCAGCCCGTGACTTTGCACAAAACGATTGCAAGCCCGGAGTAATTGAACGGGACACAAACATGAAATGGCCCGCAGAGCAGGTAAAGAAAATGGCAGAACTCGGTTTCCTGGGCATGATGGTTTCTCCGGAATATGGTGGAGGCGGAATGGACACTTTAAGTTACGTAATTGCGATGGAAGAAATTTCGAAGGTAGATGCTTCATGCTCGGTGCTGATGAGCGTAAATAATTCGTTGGTATGTTGGGGACTTGAAGAGTTTGGAACCGAAGAACAGAAAAGAAAATATTTAGTCCCTCTTGCGAAAGGAGAAAAGATTGGTGCATTTTGTTTAAGCGAACCCGAAGCTGGCAGCGATGCTACCTCGCAGAGCACCATTGCCATTGATATGGGCGACCACTACTTGTTAAACGGAACCAAAAACTGGATTACCAATGGAGGATGCGCCTCTACTTATTTGGTAATTGCACAAACTGATGTTACCAAAGGACACAAAGGCATTAACGTGTTAATTGTAGAAAAGGGAATGCCCGGCTTTACCGTAGGCAAGAAAGAAGACAAACTTGGTATCCGCGCCAGCGATACACATACGCTCATGTTCAGCGATGTAAAAGTTCCGAAAGAAAACAGAATTGGCGAAGATGGTTTTGGTTTCAAATTCGCGATGAAAACTTTAAGCGGAGGAAGAATAGGTATTGCGGCACAGGCGCTCGGTATTGCGGCCGGTGCATATGAACTTGCCGTTGATTATTCAAAACAACGCAAAGCATTTAAAAAGGAAATCATTAATCATCAGGCGGTAGCTTTCAAACTAGCTGATATGGCTACTGAAATTGAGGCGGCCCGTTTGCTTGTTTATAAAGCTGCTCGCTTAAAAGATGCAGGCAAGAATTATGATCAGGCATCGGCTATGGCAAAAGTATTTGCCAGTGAAACCGCCATGAAACATACCGTTGAAGCGGTGCAGATACATGGCGGCTACGGTTATGTAAAAGAATATCACGTAGAACGTTTAATGCGCGATGCAAAAATTACTCAGATATACGAAGGCACTTCCGAAGTGCAGCGCATAGTTATTTCAAGAGGAGTATTGTCTTAGAAATTATTTTCTAAGTTTATCGAAACAAACACTAATACTATGGAAACAAATAATAAGGAAGAAACCAAAAAAATAACGGGAGTGCTTTTTGTTGGATGTATGTTCGTAGGAATGGGAATCGGTTTTGTCTTACATCAGATGCCTGCCGGATTATTTATTGGAATGGGCGTTGGCTTTCTTGCTTCCGCAGCATACCGTGCCCGCAATAACTAAGTTTCAGAAAATTTGTAAAATTTCTTTTTTGGTTCACCTTTGGCAAGCAAATAGCAAAGACAACCCAAAACACAACTTATGAAACAAAAACTCTTACTCGCACTATCGCTTCTGTTTTTCTTTTTCATTTCTAACGCTCAACCACAACCGGTTGGCAATCTTACTATCTTTTCAGAAGATGGCGATAAATTTTTTTTGGTATTGAATGCTGAGCGGCAAAACAATGTGGCCCAAACGAACCTTCGTGTGGAAGATCTTACACAACCTTATTACAACGCCAAAATCATTTTTGAAGACAAAACCCTT
>CAIYOV010000362.1 GCA_903927935.1 uncultured Bacteroidota bacterium
GGGCGTTGATTTTTTGGATCCCATTGACCGAACTCATCCCGGTGAGAGAAGAATCTTTCTTTCGCACGCGCTTTTTCCTCATCGCGTCTGGCACCTCCAATGCATGCATCAAATTTATATTTCTCAATAGTGTCCAGTAACGTTGTTGTCTGCAAACGAATACGTGAAGCGCTGTATCCTTTTTCTTCAGCTACTCTATTGTTATCAATTGATTCCTGTACATAGCCAACAATCAATTTTGCGTTCAGTTTTTTTACCAAGCTATCTCTGTATTCAAGAGTTTCAGGGAAATTATGACCGGTATCAATATGAACTAAAGGAAACGGAATAGCCGCAGGATAGAATGCCTTTTTTGCCAGATACGTTACCAGAATAGAATCTTTTCCTCCGCTAAAAAGTATGGCAGAATTTTGAAACTGCGCAGCTACTTCACGCAGAATAAAAATACTCTCAGCTTCGAGGGTTTTAAGATGATTGAGTGTATATGACATTCTTGGTTGAAAATATTTAAGCTTTAAAATTTACAATTGGAATACAGAATCCCAATAACTCATTCAGACATTCTTCAATAGATTTTCCCTTTGTCAGAACCTCCAAATCAGGTTTTGCAGGAATTTCGAATGGCGCATTTACTCCGGTGAAATCATTTATCTCTCCCTTTCTTGCTTTTGCATACAACCCTTTTACATCACGCTTCTCACATTCTGAAACAGATGTATTGATATAGATTTCTAAAAAATCTTTTCCACCAATAATTATTCGTGCAAGGTTTCTGATTTCTTCTGTTGGCGAAACAAAACAGCAAATCACAATCACCCCATTTTGCAAATAAAGTTTTGCCACCTCTGCAATTCTGCGAATATTTTCCTTTCTGTCTTCATCACTAAAACCAAGATTGTTGTTTATTCCAGTGCGAACATTATCGCCATCCATAACCACAGAAAAAAACCCTTTGGCATGAAGTTCTACTTCTAACCCTTTAGCAAGTGTGCTTTTGCCAGAGCCGCTCAAACCTGTAAACCATAAAACCTTCGCACACTGATTCAGCAATTGTTCTTTGCTTTCGCGGGGCAACAGGTGATTAAACGGATGAATATTTTCTGATTTGGAATTCATAAAACGCAGGACGAATATAGAAGTTCCGCTCTTAATATATGGTGTATGTAGGGATTGATAAAATTGATTCTATAAAAGAAATTTTAAAACTAAAAAAGAGGTGATGAATAATTTACGAGTTGAGAGCGATGTAACTCATCAAGCCAATGCTTTCTTTTAAAGCATTTTCATCAATGTTGAATGTCGGAGTGTGAATACTAGAAGTAATTCCCTGTTTTTTATTTCCAACACCAAGGCGGTAAAAGCATGCAGGAATATGGTGTGTGTAGTAAGCAAAATCCTCACTGCCCATGCGGGTAGGTAAATCCAAAATATTTTTTGCTCCAATAAATTCCTGTGAAAGCAATTTTGTGTTTGTGGTAAGAGTTTCGTTATTGATTAAAACCGGATACCCTTTCAGAATGTTCACTTCGCAATGGCTGAGATATTTTTCGGTAACCCATTCGCAGATAAACGCGATTTGCTGGTGCAGTTGCACACGAAGAATTTCACTAAAGCAACGAAGCGTGCCGGCAATTTCCACTACATCAGGAACAACATTGGTTGCTCCTTTGCCTTCAATTTTGCCAAACGAAAGAACAACAGGAACCTGCGGATCGGTCAATGTTTTTAATTCCAATAAAATTTCAGCGGCAATGAGCAGCGGGTTTTTCAATTCTTCAATCCGCGCAGCATGTCCGCCCTTACCAATCACCTTCAAATAAACTTCATCGCTGCTTGCCATAAATCTACCGGAGCAGAAACCGAAAGTTCCTGCTTCTAATTCAGGTGAAACATGCAAACCAAAAATTTTATCGGGCTTTGGGCTTTCTAAAACTCCTGCTTTAATCATGGCTTCAGCACCGCTCGGAATTTTTTCTTCACTTGGCTGAAAAATAAATTTGATGGTTCCCTGAATTTCATTTTTCAGTTCTGATAGAATCATGGCAACACCCAGCAAATTACTGGTATGTACATCATGGCCGCATGCGTGCATTACACCAGCATTCTTCGAACAGTAATCAACTTTGTTTTCTTCTTGAATGGGAAGTGCATCCATATCAGCACGCAGAGCAATACACTTTGATTCCGGATTTTTCCCTCTCAATATTCCAACAATTCCGTTTTTTGCAACTTTAGTTTGTACTTCAATTCCACAACGCATCAGTTCTTCTGCAACAAGTTTTGAAGTTTCGGTTTCCTCCCAACTTAATTCCGGATTAGCATGAATCTTTCTTCGCAGTTCAACTACACGTGGAAAATATTTTTCAGAAAGATGTTTGATTTTTTCTTGCATCAAGAAGTGTTATTTAATCTTGATTTTATCGCGAACAATAAAGGCGCCAGGATATAAAGTAACTACCTGCTGCAAATAATAAGTTGCTTCTAATCTTGATTTGAAATCTCCAACCCGAAGCTTGTAATACGGTTGTTCGTACTCTACATACGAGCTTAAATCCGGAAACTCTTTATACATCGCTCCTTTACTTTTGTAAACTTCATCGCGCACATCGGTATACATTATCTGAATACGAAAACCCTCCGCAAATTCACGTTTACGGTTGTAGTCTTTGTATTGATAAAGCAAACCGGCAATGTTAGCATCTTGCTTTACTGAAAAATTTTTGTTGGTAGAAATTGTTGTGCTGTCCTGAGAATAGCAGAAAACAGACAATACGCAACCGACAACAGAAAGAAAAATAATTCTGCACCAACTTTGAACCGTAAACTTTGAACTTTGAATTTTCATTATGAGACTATACTTACACTGGCAGAGCAACCTAACCGGTCGGCACCTGCTTCTATCAATTGCAAAGCAAATTCTTTATCGCGGATTCCGCCACTCGCTTTAATTTTAATAGATTTAGGAAGATTGGCCCTTAATAACTTCACTGCTTCAACGGTGGCCCCGGGTTGAACAAATCCGGTGGATGTTTTTACAAAATCAACTGTCATCTCTTTACACAATTCGCACGCTTTAATGATTTCGGCATTGGTAAGCAATCCTGTTTCTAAAATTACTTTCAATTTGCCCCCGCGCAGTTGAACAATAGTAGCAGCACTCGTCAATTCATTTTTTAAATAATTCCAGTCACCGGCTTTCAGTGCGATGATGTTGATGACCATATCCACTTCATCGGCACCTTCGTCAATGGCCCTGCGGGCCTCTTCTACTTTTGCAGGTGTATGAGAGTATCCAAGCGGGAAACCAACAACAGTAGCCACCTTTACGTTTGTCCCGCTCAACCATAGTTTGCATTTGCGAACAAAGTAGGGCGGAATACACACCGCAGCGAAGCCAAACTCTTTTGCTTCGGCACATAGTTTTTTCACTTCCTTCTCAGAAGTATCAGCTTTTAAAAGCGTGTGGTCGATTTTTGAAGCGAGGTTCATATTTAAACGGAAGACAATTGCCTTCCCGAGTATCGAGATAAAAATAGAAAAATAGAATTAGCAAGACGGATGAGAAAAATTCTATGAAATTATCTATTGATTGATAGTAAGCGGAGCGGTTTGCACCGTATTGCTTTGGTTGCCTGCACGGTCTTTTACATAAACGGAATAGGTGGCGGTTTCAGTTGTATGGTTGTCGTCAACAAAACCCTGAGGAGCCAAATCAAAAAGCAGTTTGCCGTTGATGATAATATTTGAATTATCGGGGCCGAGCTGCGGAATGCGGAATTCATACGTGACGTTGTTGCGGCTGTCGGTACAGAAAAGATTTTTTACATCCGGTGTATTTTCACCCAAATCACCATTGCCATCGGTATGCTCAATGGTGATTTTTATTTCATCGTGATATTTAACTGCGGGATTGGGTGTGATGGACACAAACTTTATAGAAGGCACATTCGAAACCGGAGTTTCTTTTTTACAACCATAGAAAGCAAGAAGAAAACAAGTAAGAATTGAAAAAGCTATGTGGGTGGTCTTCATTTTGTTAGTTTTTATTGGCGGATAAATGACCAGAATGTTTTATAAGGGTAAACCATTTCGGTGCGCGGAAACTCGGTATTGTTGGCGTGGTTCCCATCGTTAACATAATAGCGCATATATAATGTATCATTTGCAGGTAAGGTGCTTGTGGGCACTGTAACCAACCAAACCGATAGTCCGCCATAGCTTAAATAGGTTCCGGTGTATTGATAGGCAGCAGAGAAATTGTCCGCCTGTGTGGAAATTTTCAATTTGTTTACTTGCATGGCACCATCGGCTGTGCTGTCATCGGTTACGTTAACAGCAAAGTAAAAATTGCTTTTACTTATCGGCACTATGAATGGATTATAATACAGGTTGTCCATTCGAACAGTATCATAGCGCAAGGTGGGGAACGCAAACGGTGGCAACAGCGAAATAGTATCGAAAGCTACATAATAATTGATGGTAGGTTCTTTGTTCGGAAGTTTGGGAACATTGCCGAACATATCGCGCGAGCCGTGCATAATCCAGGAGGCAATCAGATTTAAACTTGAATCGGGCAACGGAACACCAATATTATCTTGCGGCATGCGGTCGTTCTGCGTTACAAAGCAGCAGTTTGTTACCCGCTCGTGAAAAACAGAATGCGTGGTGTCGTAAGGAATTACCCGGTATTTGAAAGTGCCTGCCGTATTGTTCTTAATAATTGGCGCATACACTAAAGTAGAAAACGATGACTGTGGGGTACGGAAATCGGGTTCGAAATGCCCTTCGTGGCAACCGGGGAGTGCGCAACGGGTAGAGAGTACCTTTTTGTGCACGTACGTAATCGTTAAGGAGTCTAAAGGAATGCCATACGAAGTAGTATCATCGCGGTGAATGTCATCGTAAGGATTGTGAGGCACCGTATCGTTTGTTTTTTTGCAGGCGTGAAGAACCAGCAAAAGCACTACAGCCATTGTCGCAAAAAGGAAGAGCACTGATTTTCGAATCTTCATGGTTTACGCTTTCATGTTTATACAAACGCTTCGGTTAAAACTCTTCCATCTAATATGCCAAACGGAATTTCATTATCAAATCCTAAAACATTGGCGATAGTCGGAACTACATCAACGCTTTCGCCTTGTATTTGCGATATAACCTGCCCCTGTTTAACGCCTTTGCCGGCCATGAGACAGAATATTTCGCGGCTCATCTGGTCGTTGTTATGGTCGAGGGCATAGCGGCCGTAGGCATCAACTAAACTATTAGCCTGTTGGTTTCTTCCGTGTTCCGGTACTACTATCAAAACTGTGTCGTTGGCCATGCCGGGGGTAGTTTGAATAGCATCCCACAACTTATACAGTGCATAGTCGGCCAGGCCGATGGCATTTACATACTTGGTGAAGTCGAAGTGGCCGATATCGATATCAGTCATGTTAATCACCATCAGTTCGGGTTTGAATTCTTTCATTACTTCAATACCAAAATAAATATTGGCCATGTCGCCCGTCATGATACCGGTGCCCCAGGGGTCTTGTGTGGCGCTGTGCGTTACCTGGTAAATCATGGTGTTGAGCCAGGTTTGCAGGTGCTCGGCATCGGCTGGTGTATTGACAATGCCCGAGGAGGCTGCAGCCTGTGGTATTTTAAACTGCCCGTTCATGAAATCGCGCATCATATCGCATTTGCTCTTATCGCTCTGCGTGAGCGTAAGCGGATTGCCCAGTTCGGCCGCAGCCGATGCATTGAAAATAGATGCGGGCTGTATCATATTCGCCCCATATGGTGCCCCGTAGCCATCATACATACTATAATTGAGATAAGGATACGGGCCCAGCGCGTTACTGATCCACCAGGCGTTAAGGGCACTGGTGGTGGGCGATGTATGCTTGCGATAATACTCGAATATAGTTGGGTACTTAGGCGGTTGTTTCAGTTGAATAGATTCATCTGAATACTTACCGGTGATGGCCGTAGTATGTCCGTTGTAGTGACCGGTGGGGCCGCTGCTGTATCTGAATTCCTTAAAAAGGGTTCCTGAATTTTGCAGTGGATTATTGGTAAGCGGACTAAGTTGATGAATGCCGGGGGCTATATCGGCCGAAACGGGCTCGGTGCCGTTGAGGGTGTTGCGCATCATGTTCCCTTCGGACTTTTGCATCGATTCTAAATTGCGCACGCCACCGGCAAATAAACAAAACACCACATGGTTGGCTTTGCGCGAACCGGTTGCGGCAAACAATCGTCCACTGGGGAGAATGTAAGGCATTACTATGCTGCTTGCTGCTGTTAGTGCCGCGTTTTTTATGAATTGTTTCCGTTTCATTAGCTCGGGTTTTGGCGTTTAGTAATAAGGATATTCATCGCTGGTCATCATGGAATAGTAAATCATCTGCGGTGTAACATCGGTGTTCTTTTGTATCAGGTCTTTCATCTTCCAGCGTTCAAACTCGTTGGGTTTGCGGTTGTAAAAACGCAGGTAAGTTTCCTCCACGAAGGTCGGTATGTCGGCACGCATAGCGGTGTTGGAAACCAACTGCACACCGCTGCGGTTAATCATGCTTTTTACAATCATATCCTGCATGGTGCTTTTATCGCCCAGCGATTGCAGCGCTATGTTGTATTTGGTGAGTTCGGTGTTGGTGATAGATGCACCAAATAAGTGAGAATAGGCAATAGATATAAACTGGTCGGTGGTCTTTAAGTTCTGTTTTTGCGCGGCACTTTGATAAAGTTCCTGCTGCTGCACCTCATAGATATAGCGTTTCTCTTTATTGCAGGAAGTTTGCAACACCAGCAGGGAAATACTCAGAGCAAGAATCCAATTTGGAAATCCGGAAATCCGGAAAAGGGGGAATGTTGTGATGCTTTTCATTCGTTCGCGTTTAGTTCAAACATTAATGCAGGCCGGCATATTCGCTGGTTGAGAAAATAGCTTTCTGCAATTCTTGGTAATCGTTAGAGGTTTTATAAATGTTGGCGTAGAAATATATTTCACCGGAGGTGGGCTCGCGGAACAGATACTTCTTGAAGATAAAACGAACCTGGCCTTCGTAATAATCATCGGTGTAAAAGAAGATACTGATATAATCGTATTTGCTCTTACCTACCTTTAAGAAGGCAGTAGAGGTATTCCCGTCCACCATGATTTTGCCCGCAGCCAGTTCGGATCCGGAAGGGTAACGAAACAGAAAGTTCTGATAGGTGCTAATCACAAAATTTTCGGAACCCATATTAATCTGGTCGTAAAAATAGTTGTTGGTCATGCGCGAAAGCAAGCCGCGGTAATCCATAGTTCCGGCATACATGTTCGACAGTGCCTTTTTGAGGGTATCGAGCCGCGCTACTTCAAAATTTATCATCGGAAAAAAAGCAGCATATTGCGGCATGCTCAGCGCATTGTAGAAAACAAAAAGTTGTTGTTCTATTTCCAGCGAATCGGTGTTGCGCAGGTATTCGTTATTGGCCACGTTGTAAAGATTGCGGACGTATTCGGGTTTGCCGAACAGCGTAGCAATAAACTGCTTGCGGTTATCGTCCGAAAAATTGTTCTGCCGCAAAATAGCCACGCCATCGGGCTTTTCGCTGCCTACCGGTTCGCGCCCCAGCAGGTTGATGTAAGCTTTGTTGACATATATATTCATTACCGAAGAATCGATGGTATGGTCCGGTGGGGGCACATTGCCGGTTATGTATACATCCTCGGTTTTAGTGCAGGAGGAGATAAGTGAAGCGATCAGGAAAAAGAAAAACAGCTTTCGCATAACCGGGTAGTGGTTTAGTAGATAACGCTAAAAGTAAAAATTATTATTATTCAGCAATCTGATGTGAGTATTGTTGCTATTTCTCCATTACCCTCATCACGACATCGCTTAAGTAATCGCCAGTGCCATAACCAAACCAGCCCATGGTGCGGGTTTCGTAAGTGTTCAGTTGGTATCTGCAGCTGTCGGTAATGTAGCCGATGTAGCCCCCATTGAAACTGGTAACCAGCAAATGCAGGTTTCTTGTGCGGGCTGCTGAATCTATTTCGTTGACCAACTCTCCGCTGAAATCGCAGGGTGTTCCGGCAAAAAATATGTTGCCGAGTTGCATTGTGTTGATGTAAACCTTTTCATCGCCAAATAGTTTTTTAAAAAGCCAGGGGCGAATAACAATGTTTTCTGTCACCCGTAAATTCGGTTCACGAAGAAAAAGTGGCAGATGAATCATGTTCATGCCGAAAACAGAATCTATTGGAATACTATCGAAGTTTTGCAAAATAATTTTGGCAACTCCCTCTGCCATATACTTGGCCTCCGCTTCCTGTTCTTTAGTAAATTCATACGGCCCCATACTGCCCACCGCACCCGCGCTGAACGAAGAAAAATCGATTTCCTCCGACCGGTTCAGTTCCTTCATCATCAAGCCGCACCAGTCAGCTGAAAGGCTCATCAGGTTTTCATGAAATACAGTATTGTGTGCCGCAAAAGTGATGATAGCCGCGCGTTCACCGGTTTCTTTTTCAATCTTCACCACGCGCAGCATCGAATCTACTTCGCCAAGCGAATCAGGCAGATGCGCCATTTGTGTAATCAACCGATTGAAAACTAATTTATGTGCAGGGAATGCTCCATAACCAATCTTTGCGGGAGCACAATTTTTTTCGGCTTCAACAATAGTCTTCGAAATAGTTGAGGCAATAAACTGCGGAACACGCGCATCATATTTGCCTGCAAATATCTTCCCCACATACGAATCGTACCAGCCACCGATACTGGTGTGCGTATGTGTGGCCGTAAAGAAAATATTGCTTTCATCAAATCCTTCTTTCTTCAAAATGGTGTCGAACATTCTTGTAACCGAAGGCGGAATGATAAGGAGGTCGGCAGAGATGTAAGCGATTTTCTTTTCGCCTTGTTTAAAAACAAAGGCACGCACATAAATAGAATCGTGAACTCCTTCAAAATGTTTTCCTCCGCGGTGAGCATCAATGGCAATAGGTGTTGTAAAGGGAGGCAGAAGATTTATTCGTGACCAACC
>CAIYOV010000363.1 GCA_903927935.1 uncultured Bacteroidota bacterium
AAATTATTATCCCAATAGTAACAACTGTCATTACGGGTTTCATTAAACTATACCGAATTACAAAATATATTGGTGCAATAAGCAACAACGCCAGATAACAGGTGCGTGTGTATGAAAGATAAATTGCAACTATGTAAAGAAGCACGGACATAGTGAGAATGCGTCTTGCAAAACTTCCTTGTGTATACTCTCCTCTTGCCCATATAATGAATGGAAAGAAAATGGAGAGAATTGCTGCATAGTTTACATGATTACGAAAGAAGGGAGTCATAGGTTTGTTTATTTCATCAAACGAAAACCCCTGCATCGCATGGCGAATAATTACCTGAATGATGAGTAGTGTAAGTGGGATAAAGATGCACCAAAATGCTTTTTTTAAATCTTCCTTTGTTTTCAGAACAATTGCTGTCAGGAAACAAAACGTTGTTATATACCACATCTTCGCCAGAAAAACTTTTAACGATACCACAAAGTTTACTGAGTTAACAGCACTCAGAAAAACCCAGAACACATGAACAATGAGTGCAACAATTAGAAAATTCCCAAAGAAACCTGTGGGAAGAGATTTGTAATTGGTGAGAATAAAAATAAGCGTGACAAACATCAGCCCTATCATCAATGGTTCATCCGGCAAATCAGTAGCTAGGGAACCGGAGAAAGAATATTCGATAGAAATAGGAATAGTTGCAAGAAGCAGAAAATACAACAGCTTAAAATTAATAACCGCTGTATAAGCAATCAGCAAGCCAAAAGGAATTAATGCGAGATAATACATCTCGGTTTTGAAAGCAGCGAGTACAGAAATAACAGTTGCAGTTCCGAGAAATGCAAACGCGCCTAACTCTGTTTTGTCAATCGCGCGATTCAATTTTATAGTTGAGATTTTATTTCGCGAATTTGTTCAATAAGTAATACTCCAATCAATGAAACAAAGGCAGTAATGAGAACCGTTATGAGAACAACCAATGAGCGAACAGGTTTCTCCCTTCTATCCGAAGCAAAACCTGTTTCTAAAACATAAAGGGAAGTTTCATTATTCTGCAGCGAAACATTTAATTGCCCTTTAATATTCGTTAAATTATTCAACTCGCGGGTTGCGTTGGATTGTTTTGACATTATTGATTTATACAATTGCACAGCATGGTAATCGCTGCCATCAACAAGTACAGTACCATCTGCACCAGTTGATACTTTTATTTTATAATGCTCGCCAAGTACAGCCAAGGTATCTATGTATGCATTAACATCTGCTTGCAATTTTATCGTCTGCTCGCCTATTGCATTATATATCTTTTGTTTTGAATCTGTTACATGCTGTCTGTTTAATTCATCTACCTTTCTCACCACTGTATTTACAATAGCCGCGGCAACTTTAGGGTCTGTATCGTAAAGAGAAACCTGAACAGCATCATGCTCTGTTTTTATAGCTTCATATTTCTTCTCAAACTTCTTGCGGACAATTGTTTTCCAATATTTTTTGTCTTTGCTTATATCATAATGTTCGGCCATCTTGAATGAATCAATAATAAAATCAATCACTGGGACTGAATTAGCAATAGTAAGCACACGATTAACGTCTGATTTGCTTCCGAAATATTCTACTTGTGTTTCGTTACCGAAAATGGCAGAACGGTCGGAAAGTGATTGATTCGTTGGGTAGAAAGTAGAATAAGAAAGAAACCATTCATCCATTACAAAAACCGAAAACAGAGCAGCAATAATTCCCGATGCAACTGTAAGTATCAGGATTTGTTTCTTCCATTTCAGAATGATTCTGATAGCCGTTAAAAGGTTGAATTCTTTATCCATATCTTAATTTTTTGAGGCGCGCAAATGTAAAATAATTTAGATGGCAGTCTTTGATTTGAGGAGTTCGAAAACCCGGAGTATTGGAAGCAATTTTGTAAGCACTGCAGCTATAGAACAAATGATTAGCGCAAAGAAAAAATTCACCATCCAGTTACAAGGAGAAAGTTGAATGACAAATAAGGCTACCACACAAATTGCGGTGAAAGCCAAGAGTTTGAAAACATCTTTCCTCTCGTATTCAAAATTGAATTGACGGTTGGCGGCAGCAATATGAAATATCGCTACAAAAAACTGTGTGATGAGAGTGGCAAACGTTGCACCCAAAGCTCCGTATTTGGGGATGAGAAATAAATTCAATCCAACATTTATAACCATGCCTCCAAGAGCAATAAAATTCAGAATTTTTAAACTGCCTTTGGCCGTCAGCAATGTTCCAAAAACATAGATGCTGCTCATTGGAATAAAATTCAGCATCAGCCATCCGAAAATTTCTGCCCAGTAAGAAGTTGAATCATGATAAAGTAAATGCATGATTTCGTTGCGAAAGAAATAACAATTCACTCCGGCAATTACAGCCATTACCAGCATCAGTTCCGAACTAAATTTCACTAGCTCATTTACATTTTCTTTCCTGTGAATCATTCCCGCAAACATTGGCAGCAGTAATGTTGCGAAGAGATAACCGAACATGTTCAATGCATCAAGTAAACGAAAAGATGCTGCATAAATTCCAGCCTCGTGTGCTCCATTTGGCAACATGCGTTCTATCATCACACCATCAATGCGGTAATAAATTCCCATGAGTAAAGCGAGTAATGCGAATGGAAAACTTTTAAGCAAAATCAATTTTGTGAATTTCAATTTCCATATATGAATTTTCAAAATCGTTTTTTGAAAAACAATGACAAACGCAACAAGTGCCGTTATAAATAACGCAAGGGTTTGCGCGTAGATGAAATATAAAATGCTGAACGAATCTTTGAATGCAGATGAATAGAGCAATGTCAAACAAAAAATTATTGTAAGCAACCTGTCAAGAATGGAAACAACAGAATCTGTTTTAAAAAGTTGAAGCGCTGCAATGTTGCTTCTGAAATATAAAATGGCAGAAAGAAGAATTTGATTCACTGCAAGAAACAAAAGCATCTTCATCTGTAATTCGCTGTAACCGGCTGAAAGAGCTGTGAGAAAAGTGAAGGCAAAATAAATGAACGCCAAAAAAAGCTTAAGCATTAATAAGTTCAGCAAATATTCACCTGAACGTTTATTGTTTCGCGAAACTGCACGGTTGTTGAAGTTATTAATGCCGAAATCGAGAATGATTGAAAGCAAGAAAGAATAATTGAAAACGGCAAAATATGTTCCGTACACCTCAGCTCCTACTTTATTCTGAACTACCCGGTCAATACCGAAAATCCAGAATGGCTTAACCAAAAGGTTAGCTGCAAAAAGAAAAATAAGGTTAGTGGCAAACTTTTTACGCATCGTGAACTACAACGCTTAAAAGTAATATTATTGCTAAAAGGTTCTTGTGAACACGCGAAAGACAATAGCAGTCAATACACGGTTTCTGATTAAAAACAAATTGGAAGGCATTGGCTTGTTCACTAACGAAACACTCAAACGTATTACACAAGCACATCCGGAGATTGATTTCTATTTTTTGTTTGATCGGAAATTTGATCTGGAATTTATATTCTCCGACAACGTTAAACCGATAGTTCTTTTTCCGCAGGCACGCCATCCTTTTCTTTGGTATTGGTGGTTCGAAATTTCTGTGGCTGGTTGGCTAAACAAAAACAAACCCGATTTGTTTCTTTCTACCGATAACTATGCCTGTTTGCAGACAGATGTTCCGCAAGTGCTGGTAATGCACGATTTGGCTTTCGAACATTTTCCTGGGCAAGTTTCGTTTTTTGTAAAACAGTATTACAAATATTTTATACCGCGATTTGCCCAAAAAGCTAAGCGCATTGCAACAGTTTCAGAATTTTCGAAACAGGATATTGTGAAGCAATACAAAGTTGCTGCTAAAATAATTGATGTGGTTTATAACGGAGCGAAAGAAGTTTATCAACCGGTAAATGAAGTGGTGAAGATCAGAGTGAAAGAAAAATATTCAGAAGGCAAAAACTATTTCATCTATGTAGGTTCCATTCATCCTCGCAAGAACATAAAGAACCTTTTGCTGGCTTTTGAGAAATTTAAAACTGCCACATCTTCCAATTATCAACTTTTGATAATTGGAAGAAAAGCGTGGGAATTTAAAGAAGTGGATGAAATACATGCACTTATGCAATTCAAAAACGAAGTAAAATTTCTCGGCCATGTTGATTCAAATGAATTGGGTGAAATTGTGGCAAGTGCTTTTGCCATGGTTTATGCTTCGCTGTTTGAAGGTTTCGGAATTCCGATTGTTGAAGCAATGAGTTGCGATGTGCCTGTAATTACATCTGATATTACTTCAATGCCTGAAGTTGCCGGAGATGCTGCGCTATTAGTAAACCCAAATTCGGCAGAAGAAATTTCATCTGCTATGATAAAATTGCTGGAGAATTCTTCTTTTCGAGAATCACTGATTGAAAAAGGAAGATTACAGATAAAAAAATTTAGCTGGGATATGACTGCTGAGAAATTATGGAAATCATGTGAAAAAGTTTTGTCAAATACCTAACCTGTTATATGCGAAAATCAAAAGACGAAATAATTACTGAGTTAAGCGAAAGTTTCAATTCTCTTATTGCTGTTTCTTCTTCGGTAAAAGATGAAATTTATAATACATCTAAAAACAACAAGTGGACAGCGGCAGAAAACATTTCTCATTTAGTAACAGCCACAAAGATGACTTCGCTGGCTTTTAGGTTGCCTAAGTTTTTGCATGTGGTTCTTTACGGAAAATCGAACCGCACTTCACATGGTTTCAGCAAAATAGTAGATAATTATAAAAAGAAGTTGGAGGGTGGAGCGGTGGCAACCGGAGTATATGTGCCAAAGAAGATTAACTATGAAAAAGAAAACCTCAATTATAGACTGAAGGCTGAAGGAGAAAAATTAGTCAGTGCTATTTTAGAGAAATGGAGCGATGAACAATTGGACCATTATCAAATTTCACATCCAATTTTAGGTTTAATTACTGTAAGAGAGCTCGCTTATTTTACTATCTACCATAACCATCATCACTTAGAAATTATCCGGAAAATTATACGTGATTAAATTTTTATTGAGCGCATAAAATCTACCGTTACCTGTATATCGTCATAAATCACTCTGTCTTTTTCGTAAAACGGAACAGTCTTCCGGTAATCTGATTTTATTTTTTCAATCAGCGGTGAACTCTTCAGCGGCTTGCGAAAATCAAGTGCCTGCATAGCTGTCATAAATTCTATTGCCAAAACCTTCTCGATATTGTAAACAATCTTGTAAGTTTTCACAGCAGCATTTGCACCCATGCTCACATGGTCTTCTTGTCCATCGCTGCTGGTAATTGTATCTACACTTGCAGGTGTTGCCAGATCGGAAGAGCACACGTCTGAACTCCAGTCACTCTCGCGCATCTCGTATGCCGTCTTCTGCTTGAAAA
>CAIYOV010000364.1 GCA_903927935.1 uncultured Bacteroidota bacterium
ATATGCGCGCTAACAACACGTATAGCTTTACAGCATCAACCAGCGATGCGGCCGACCGTTTTGTGGTTCACTTTACACCGGCTGTAGAAATAAATACAGCTGATGCCACTTGCAGCAACAGCGGCATCATCAACATCAGCCAGCCGGGAGCAGCCACATGGACTTACACCGTAACAGATAACAACAACGTTTCTGTCAGCACCGGTTCACTCAACCAGAACAGTCCGGTAGCCGTAAATGCAGTAGCGGGAACGTATACGCTTACACTGGTTGACAACAACGGCTATACCGTAATGAAAACAATTACTGTTAACGGCACACAACCGGTTACGGCATCGTTTACTCCATCGGTAACCACTGTGGAAGAAACTACGGATGTAACGTTTACAGGCACCACTGCCAATGCCACCACCTACACCTGGGACTTTGGTGACGGAGTTACAGCCACCACACAAAACGCTACACATGCTTACAGCACTGCAGGCACTTACACGGTAAGTTTTACCGTAACCAATGCAGGCGGATGCAGTTCAACCACTACACAGGTAATTACAGTTACCGCAAAGGTGGTAAGTGGTTTGAATAATGTAACGGCCGGCAGCAAAATCGGTATCTGGAGTAATGATAACAGAGTGTTTGTCGACTTCAGTAAACAGACTAAGGTGGAGGCTACGATTGAATTCTACAACGTGTTAGGTCAGCAGTTAACGCAAGAAAAATTCGGACGTTCCACTATCTTCATCAAAGAACTGAACAACATCGAAGCGGCTTATGTGATTGTAAAAGTTAAGAATGATGATGCAATCACCACCAAGAAGGTGTTTATCATGAGTAAGTAAACCTCTATAGGGAACTTATAATACAAACCGCCTCTCAATTAATTTTGAGAGGCGGTTTTGTTTTGTATTTGAATGTGCCGTTTTACTTGCCTTTAAAAACAGGCTTACGTTTTTCGGTAAAAGCAGTTACACCTTCCACATAATCTTCACTTCTTCCGGCTAATTCCTGTCCGTAATATTCTTCTAAAAGCATTTCGTTCAGGTTAGCGGTGTAAGCTTTGTTCAGCATTTTTTTAATGAGCGAATATGTTTTGGTTGGTCCTGTAGCATACCGGGTTGCCAGTTCATTTACTGCATTGTCTAATTCCTCGGGTGCCACCACTTTATAGATAAAACCCATATCGAAAGCTTCCTTAGCAGTAATCTTAGTAGCGAGGGTAATCAGTTCAAAAGCTTTGTTGTAACCCACGAGGCGCGGAAGAAAAAACGAAGAACCTGAATCGGGAACCAGGCCAACGTTGGCAAACACTTCTATCATCGAGGCGGTTTCAGAAGCAACAATCATATCGCAGGCAAGCGCGAGCGATGCACCGGCACCGGCCGCCACTCCGTTCAGTTTACAGATAACCGGCTTGGCCATTTCGCGTATGCCAAGTATCATCGGGTTGTACCTGCGAAGAACCGATTCGCCTAAACTTCGCTCGCCTAATTTCCCTTTAATGTCTTTTAAATCCTGCCCGCTGCAGAAAGCTTTACCGGTGCCGCTAAGAACAACCACACGAACGGTTTCGTCCTTAGTAGTTTTTTTCAGCGCATCAATAATTTCAGCGCTCATTTCTTCATTAAAAGAATTGAATACATCGGGGCGGTTAAGCGTAATGGAGCAAATTCCGTTTTCGATAGAGTAGAGAAGCGTGTTGTACATAGGGTAGTATTTTAAAAGCGCAAATTGTGTTTTTCTTTTCCTTTCGCCAATTTCTTTTTTGAAGAAGGTATTCTTGTATTTTCATTCCCGAATTGTAACATTCGCCAATTCGCAGCTTGCACTATGGATTTTTTTAAACGGACATTTCCCTTACTCTTCGGCATTTTCCTGCTAAGCGTAGCTGTTCGGTTACCGCAACTCAACCGTCCGCTTTCAAAGCATCATGAATTCTGCACGGCAATTTCCCTGCGCATTATGCAGATTTGGTACGATAACGGAATTGAAAAGTATGGATACAATCCTGTAATGACTTTCAATAATCCCGCTGATAAATTCATCAACAACAGTGCGAACCAAAGCGGAGGGATGATTGACAAGGAAGGGAACTACTACTATGTTTCACATCCGCCTTTGGCATACTATTTACCGTTTTTCATTTTTAAAACACTTCACATCCGGCCCGATGTATTGCCGCTTCAAATATTCAATCTTATTCTTCATTTCATCAGCGGATTGTTTGTATATTTTACAGTTTGTCTGTTGAGTTTCAATCGTGCGCGAAGTTTGCCTTACCGGAGCGCTGTAGTGGCTTTCACCATTTACCTTTTTTTGCCGGTCACTTTATGGTTTCAGGGTAATGTTTACATGAGCGATATGGTGGTGCATCTGTTTTTTATCCTTGGTGTTTACACGGCACTCAAGATGATTATCCGTCAAAAATTTTATTCGCCTAAATACATTTTCTTCTATACGCTTGTATTGGCATTGATGATATATACATCCTGGCTTGGTGTGTTTTTTGCGTTAGGTGTTTTCTTATACTCTCTCTTACATGCAAGGGAGGTGAAAGGGTTCCGTGTTCTATTATGGATTACGGGTATCGTTACCCTGTTCATGCTGCGTTTAATAGTTTATCAATACTCACAGATAAACGGAGTCGGGGCGTATATCGAAGAAATGCTGAACCGGTATATCATTCGCGGAAGCCTTGAAGAAACTAACCAGGGCTTATGGTATTTTATGTTTTCATATCTGTGGCTTATTAAAACGCTGCTTTACAATTATGTTATCCATTACATCATCGTTTATGTTTGTCTGGCTGCGTTTGTTTGGGTGACTATCAGCAGAAAAAAACTAAAAATTGTTTTTAGTGAAAACGGTTACCGGTTTATCTGGTTGAGTGTAACACCGGTTGTATTGCTGCATGTTTTCTTTCTTAATTATTCGGTGCAGGATTTTTCGGTGATGTACGCTTCGCTTTTCTATAGCGTGTTACTGGGTGTTCTTTACGATAAAGTGAAAAAGACCGGAGCTATTCCGATAATAAGAATGCGGATTGGTTTGGTGGCAGCAATTCTTTTGCTGATAGTGCAATATGAGGTAATGAACAAGACAGATCGTAATAATCAAAACAGCTATCAAAAAGAGGTCGGTGGGCAGATAAGTAAGATGGCAAAAAACGATGAGGTGGTTTTTAGTTATGGCGAAATTGATGCGCAGAGTATTTTTTATGCTGCAAGAAATGTAAGGTATGCAAAGGATATTAATGATGCTAAAAAATTTCTGAAAGAGACCAATCGTGCAAAAGGCGTTATTATGAATTTTTGCCAGCAGGAGAGCGGTGGTGCTGTAGTGACTGATTATTTACCTATAGATAGCACAACCAATATCCATCTTTAAAGAATTTCAATTCCAACTAATAAAACACCAAAACTTCAAACTATGTCTTTTCATTCCATTCCCGTAGTCGACCTCAATGAATTTGTAAACGGAAACGATACGAGCAAGCATCATTTTGTAAATGAGTTGGGCAAAGCTTTCGAAGATGTAGGTTTTGTATCGGTTAAGAATCATGGTGTACCGCAGGAACTGATAGAAGAATACTATGATGTGGTTAAGAAATTTTTTTCGCTTCATGCCGAAACTAAAAGGAGTTATGAAATTCCTGAATTAGCGGGACAACGGGGTTATACCAGTTTTGGAAGAGAAACAGCAAAGGGATACGATGCGCCTGACCTGAAAGAATTTTGGCAAATGGGACAAATTGTAGAAGGTGAAAATCTACCACTCGAACATTACCCTGATAACATACAGGTAAAGGAGCTTCCTGAGTTTTTCGATCTGGGAACAAAACTCTATAAGTCGTTCGAAAATTCAGGCAGACACTTATTGCAGGCGATAGCAATTCATTTAGGCATCGGTGAGTTTTATTTTGATAAGCACGTGCATAACGGCAATTCAATTCTTAGAGCCATACATTACCCTCCAATAACCAGCGAACCCAAAAGCGCAGTGCGTGCTGAGCAACATGAAGACATCAACTTAATTACGCTGTTGGTAGGTGCATCTGCCGAAGGATTACAATTGTTTACGAAACAAAAAGTGTGGATGGATATCACCGCACCCGAGGGCTGTATTGTAGTGAATGTAGGGGATATGTTGCAACGGTTAACTAACAACAAATTGAAATCAACAACACATCGTGTGGTAAATCCTCCGCGCGAGAAATGGCATACTTCTCGTTTCTCTATTCCATTCTTTATGCACCCGCGCAGCGAAATGCGGTTGGATTGTTTGCCAAGTTGCGTGACAGGGAAACATCCTATTAACTATTCTCCTATTTCAGCAGGAGAATATCTCAACGAAAGATTAATAGAGATTGGGTTGAAGAAAAAATAAAATCAGTTTTTGATTATTTTTTTTGTGGCTGAAAAATTCTTCCCTTCTGCTTTAAGAAAATAGATCCCACTTTCAAGGGTTGATAAATTCAATTCAACTGTAGAAGAAAAAACCTTCTGTTCAAGAACATTCCTTCCACTTACATCAAAAACTATTGCATTTAGTGGTTGTTCAAATCCGTAATTCGAAATTTTCAACTCGCACTTCCCGTTATTCGGATTTGGAAAAACAACGATATCTATTTCATTCGTAATTTTTTCAATTCCGCTAACCGGTCCATTCAAAGTAAACCGGTTGAAGAAATTCCAAATCTCCTGTGATGCATCAAAGTCGCGGTTCGTTGGTCCATAGATATAATTGATGTACGCATTTGGCCATGTGTGTCCGCCACCGGTAATTTTATAAAACATCACCTCAGTTCCGCTTCCGCAACTCGCATAATGAATTCGTTGAACTGTTGAACTATCGGTTATGTCAATATCCGGAAGATTCACCGTGTCGTTCACACTACTGCATTGGTCTTTGCCTGTCCAAAAATTAATCGTTTCTTCTACAGATCTTATTCCGGTAGAACCACCATAAGGAACAAGCGGATCTGCCGTGCCATGAATTTCTAAAACAGGAATTTTTCTACTCAACACGCAATTCAAAGCAACTAAATCGGTAACTGCACCGGTTACGGATGCAATAGCGGCAATACGGTTTTCTAAATCGCAAGCCAGCCGATAACTCTGAAAACCTCCGTTGCTCATTCCGCATGCATATACACGAGTAAGGTCAATGTTGTAAAGTGTATAAAGCGTGTCTATGATTTTCGAAATAAAACCAACATCATCGGGGGAGCTGTTATAAGGAGGTGTAAACCCCGAGTTCCATGAATTAGCAATGCCGTTTGGATAAGCCACCAAAAAATTATTGGCATCAGAAGTTTCGCTCATACGCGAATAAAATTCCTGTTGTGCCGCATCAGAGCCGTAACCGTGCAGATTGAAGACAATCGGAAGATGTTGAACATTAGTAAAACCAGGAGGAAGATGAACAAGAAAATTTCTGGTTGTATTTTCATAATTCATGTTCAACGAAAGCGTAATTGAAAACGCAGAAGCTGAAGCAATAAACGTGATGATTAGAAGTAAATATTTTTTCATGAGGTAGATTTTCAATTCAAAGTAAAATAAAAAAATCCGCTGCAAAGAGCGGATTTAGTTTTTGTATTTGATCTGTATAAACTATGCTTCTTCCGGTTCCTCCACCTTTACAACCTCTACGCCTGCCATTAACTTTGCTTTAATCTTTCCTTCAATTTCAGCAGAGAGTCCAGGGTTATCTTCCAGCATTTGTTTTACACCATCACGTCCCTGGCCTAATTTTGTTCCTTCATAGCTGTACCATGAACCGCTTTTTTGCAACACACCCTGTTCGCTTCCCATGTCAACTATTTCTCCACTCTTTGAAACTCCTAATCCATACATAATATCAAACTCGCATGTTCTGAAAGGAGGAGCCATTTTATTCTTCACTACTTTTACGCGCGTTCTGTTACCGGTTAAATTATCTCCGTCTTTTATCTGACCAATTCTGCGAATATCCAACCGAACCGAAGCATAGAATTTCAAGGCGTTACCACCGGTAGTGGTTTCCGGATTTCCAAACATCACTCCAATCTTCTCACGCAACTGATTAATGAAAATACAGCAGCAACCCGTTTTAGAAATCGTTCCTGTCAGCTTACGCAATGCCTGACTCATCAAACGGGCATGTAACCCCATTTTGCTTTCACCCATTTCACCTTCCAATTCTCCACGAGGTACAAGAGCAGCCACAGAATCAATAACTATAATATCAATAGCGCCAGAACGAATTAAATGTTCTGTAATATCCAATGCCTGTTCGCCATCATCCGGTTGAGAAATAAGAAGGTTATTTACGTCCACACCTAATTTCACCGCATACTCTTTATCGAATGCATGTTCTGCATCAATAAAGGCAGCTATACCTCCAGCTTTCTGGCAGTTTGCAATTGCCTGAATGGCAAGAGTTGTTTTACCCGAAGATTCCGGTCCATAAATTTCAACTACTCTTCCTTTTGGCAAACCACCAATACCAAGAGCAACATCCAAACCAAGTGAGCCGGTAGGAATTGCTTCCACTCCCATCACCTTCGAATCGCCCAGTTTCATAATTGTTCCCTTGCCGTAAGACTTATCCAATTTATCCAATGTAATTTGGAGCGCCTTCATTTTTTCTTTTCTTTCGTCAGCCATCTTGTTCATGTTTTAGATTTTTTAATGGTTATTGAATGCAAACCTAAACTTCTTTTTTAATAAAGCTAAAATATTTAGTTTATTATTTAGCACCGCAATCAAACATAGCTACAATCACTCCATCTAATTACGATTTCAGATTTGTTAGCACAAGATTAATTCGGTGAAACGCAATGTATCTGCGTAGGTAGTAATAATGTTGCAGAAAAGAAAAATGCGGTGTTATCTTTTATCAATAGGACACCGCATAATTTTTGCAGTAAGAAGTGTGACAGCCGAAAATTAAATTTCCTGCAAATGCTCGGTCTTGTAGCTGTGCTCCATAATAATGCGTAATGAAGTTACGCTTGGGCTTTTCATTTGAGAATTAAGCTCACGTTTAGTTCGGATTATTTCCAACAGTTCTTCCTGAAGGGTTTCATCGCTGGCAAGCTGTTTTGCTAAAGACTCTCTTTGTTCAAGAGTAGTTTCTCCATATGCGTGAAGAATTAAAAGATCTTGTGTAGAAGTTTGTTCCATCTCTAAATATTTTATTTGATACTAAAACGCATCGTTAAAATATTATTGTGTATGATGGAAAATAAATTTTGTTCCCTTAACAGGGCTTAACGGTATCCGTTATTTGAAGGAAACAGCCACCTCAAAATCATCTTTAACTTCTGCGAGATTTTTTTGAGAAAGAGATTCTTTTAACTGAAGTTCTCGAGAAAGAAGCTGGTTCAAATATTCCAATTGCTGTTCGGTATTTATCCTGTCAAAGAAGATTTTTCCGGTTCTGCGAACGAAAAAATCTGCAGGATGAGCTATCATTTCATATTCAATACAGTAGTGTAATTCTGCGGCATCGAATAATTGATTGATGTCAGAATATTTAGACCGAAGCAACTTTACATTGTCAAACAAGATCGAAATATTTTTCCCATATCTGAAAAACC
>CAIYOV010000365.1 GCA_903927935.1 uncultured Bacteroidota bacterium
AACGGAACATTGGCATTTATGAATGGAACTGTTATAACTAGAAAAGGCGAAATCATCCATTTGAAAAATGGTAATTGTATTGATTTATACAATGCGGTTGTAGAATGCCCAAAAAAAAAGCAATAATCATCTCTACATAAATTCTAACTATGATAAAGTTTTACATGCGCCTTCTTGCAACATTTTTTACATGCATTTTATTTAGTATTAATACACCACTACATGCCAATAATGCTTATGTTCTACGAAGTCATGCTTATGTAGATTCAGCGCTTTCTGCTACCAGTGGTGCGAAGTTAGTGTTGCAGGCATACAAGGGAGTACCACTCGACACTATTGCATTGAATTCAAAACTCAGCGATATCTCTACCGGTGTAACCAGCGACTTCGATATTATTGAGTTGATACGCATTCTTTATTTTACAAGCGCTTACGATTACAAAATTCTTCCCGTTCTTAATTCCGTTCCTTACTGGATAAATTACGGAGATACAGTTCGCAATTACTGGAGTGAGAACCACATGATTATGTGGATGAGTTCCGACTGGTTGCTGCATGAGAAATATAATAAACCGATAGACTCTAATCTGCATGCTCGCTTAATACATTACCTGGATTTGAAAGTGAAATTTGGGTATTACGAATTCTTCTCTTCGGTTTACAGCCCCTACGCCCTGAGTGGTATTCTTAACCTTGCCGATTTCTCACAGGATGCACAAATAAAAAGTTTAGCCACCCAGGCAGCGCAACATTTGCTTAAAGACTTACTTAGATTAACTAACGATAAAGGCGTGTTCTTTCCTGTTGCAGGACGCAACTATCCGGGTAAATATGAAACTGCCTACGGGCAAAATCACAACAACTTAATTTATTTACTCACCGGTATGGGCGATGCGCCTTATGGTGCGTCAGCAGCCGGTCCGTTTCTTTCTTCATCCACCATACCGGTTGATACCATCATCAGTTCATGGGTTCCTGTATTAGATACGCTTTATTACAACGGTCATACATTGGACACAGGTTTTGTGCTAAATATCGCAATGAGTCCGGTAGATAAAGTAATCTTTCAATGGAGTTCCGGAGCTTACTTTCATCCGGAGGTAGTGCAGGAAACAGTTCAGCTATTGATAGATTCAAATATGTGGAATCACGTTGACTTTGCTTTATTAAAACCGGTAGCGTCTATCGTCACTCCGCAATCGGCACCCGCATTGGCTACATCACTTAGTTGTATATCTCAAAGTTCAGTGATAAGCGGAGAGAACCTTTACATCTTCAAACACCATTCTATTACACTGGCTTCTGTGCCCGATTTCTGGAAAGGCAAAGTTGGTTTTCAGCAACGCACGAATATGGCTAACGTAGGAACCACGGCTGTTTACACGGCATCGGGACCAGTAGAACTTGATTGGGATAACCGCAATCCTAACAATGCTAACATCCATCTACCTTATGTAAAGCAAAAGCATAACCTCTCTTTAATTATGTACCGCCCGGAGCCAACACCGCAGGTAATAGGTGCTGCTTTTACTAACAAAGATGTAGCACTGCATTTTAAAGCACAGGATTTTGATGAAGTGCGCAACGATAGTATGTGGCTGCTTGGTCGCCAGGGCACCGGTTATGTAGCGGTACGCAGAAACTGTTTAGATTCTGTAAACGGCAATGCGGCATGCCATACGGTTGACGGACAAACATGGGTGATTATAGTAGGCGACAGCGATATGTATGGTAGTTTCAACAACTTTGAAAACCTTATTCAGCAGTCTCATTTTGAAACCAGATGGTATACTGATACACTGACCAATCAGTTAGTGTATTATTCTAAAATTACGTTTGATACGCTCAGCATTGATTATGCATGGGGTGTAGATGCTTCAACCGGTACGGGTATTAAAAACGTACAGTTGGGCAACACTGCTTTTAGTGTATTTCCAAACCCCGCTAACGATGTAGTGAACCTCGATTTATCGGCTTTCGATAACCAACCGGTAACGTTAAAGGTATTGAACATGATGGGGCAGGAGGTATACACCGAGAAACTTAACGCAAGCGCTAACGACAAATCAATAAGAACGCAGAACTGGTCGGACGGTGTTTATCTGTTTACCGTTGAGACCGCGCAGCACCGGTATACGCAAAAGCTGATTAAACAGAAGTAGTATCGTCTTCTTTTTTAATCTTCTCTTTAACTCTTGTTCCGGTGTACATGCTGTATCGGAAGAACCGGCACTCCAACTGTCCGTTGTATACAGTTAAACGCTTAGAGGTGGCAAGGCCCACCTGTTTCAGTGCTTCATGATTGGAGGAAATTATCCAACAATCGTAACCGGCAAATTTCTTTTTAAAGGTATCCCCACAATTATGGTAGAGTTCGCCAATATCTTCTTTATCCATCCGCTCGCCATAAGGCGGGTTCATCAGCAACACAGGTTTGTTGCCCACTAAATGTGGCGCATCGCTGGTTAAAAAATCGGCACAGCGGATTTTAATCATGTCTTCGGTCTTCGAACGCTTTACATTCTCTTTAGCTTTGCGTGCCACGTTAGGCGAAAGCTCAATGCCATATAGCGCAATGTTATCGGTAGAAATACGGTCAATAGCCGCAGTGTGAATTTTCGTCCAAAGTTCTTCATTAAAGGGCAGCAACTGTCTCCAGTTCATAAAGCCAAACCAATCGCGGAAATAACCCGATGGAATATTGGCCGCCAGCATAGCCGCTTCAATTAAAATGGTGGCCGAACCGCACATAGGGTCAACAAAAGTGCTGCGCCTGTCCCACTCTGTTAACTGCACTAAACCCGCAGCCAGTACCTCATTGATAGGAGCGAGGTTGGTTTTCTCCCGATAGCCTCTTTTATGAAGCGAATCACTCGAACTATCGAGTGCCAGCACGCACCGGTTGCGCGATACGTGCAGGTGTAAACGCAGGGTCGGCTTATCTAATTCTACTGAAGGCCTCACACCGGTCTTTTCGCGGAACCGGTCGCAGATAGCGTCTTTTGTTTTTTGCGAAATGTATTGCGAGTGCGTGAATACTTCGGTGTTCAGCACCGAATCAATGGCAATGGTATCATCGGGAGTAATCAGGGTTTCCCAGGCAATGGCCTTTACCTGATTATACAATTCGTGTTCGTCCTCTACTTCAAACTCGGCAAACTGCACTAACACTCGCAAAGCCGTGCGCAACAACAGATTGGCCTTATACATCACCCCCATATTGCCGGTAAAACTTACCGCGCGGTTATGTATTTCAATACTCTCCGCACCCAGCACCTTTAACTCAGTCGCACATAATTCTTCGAGGCCGAAGATGGTTTTGGCCACCATGCGGTAATTGGTTAGATGCTCACCGGGTATAGGGAAATATTTCACAAGCGCAATGATATGAAAAATGCTCGGTGCATTCTCAGTTGCTGTAAAT